>NZ_JAWUEH010000016.1:0-118862 GCF_033550225.1 Providencia sp. 2023EL-00965
GGTCGTGCAGGATGACTCGGCCGATGGCCTCGCCCTTCGGGTCGTTGCGCAAGCGCAACGCTGTCTCGCTTCGCTCGGCTCGAACCTGAACGCAGCTTCTCACCCGCACTCTACGTGCAACATGCAAGGATCTTTTTTTGGGATTAAGAACGGAGTGTTTCTTTAGATGGTGGGTCGTGCAGGATTCGAACCTGCGACCAATTGATTAAAAGTCAACTGCTCTACCGACTGAGCTAACGACCCATCGTTGAATTTTGATACTAAAAATGCTTGATATACGTGCAGGATTTTAGTCTCTCGGACTTACCCTTACGGGTCTAACCTGCAACCATCTTGTAAAACACAATAATCTACCGACTGGGCTAACAACCCATCTTAAAAATGATTGGTTTTGTATCTTTAGATGGTGGGTCGTGCAGGATTCGAACCTGCGACCAATTGATTAAAAGTCAACTGCTCTACCGACTGAGCTAACGACCCATCTATAAATCTAAATTGACATAATGCAACTAACTAATGAAGTGGTGGGCGATACCGGGTTCGAACCAGTGACCTCCTCCTTGTAAGGGAGATGCTCTACCAACTGAGCTAATCGCCCACTTCATGACAAGTTTCACATATTGGGTAAATAAATGGTGGGCGATACCGGGCTCGAACCAGTGACCTCCTCCTTGTAAGGGAGATGCTCTACCAACTGAGCTAATCGCCCATTTATTTACTGCTTACTACTAAGTACTTCTTTATCGTCGACAGTGGTGGGCGATACCGGGTTCGAACCAGTGACCTCCTCCTTGTAAGGGAGATGCTCTACCAACTGAGCTAATCGCCCTGTCGTCGATGGAGGTGCATTATAGGGATCCCTCGTTCTGAGTCAACGGTTTTTGAATAGATTTTTTCTGTTCGTTGTAAAAATAAGCAAGATGTACCAATATTCATCAGAAAAGAATCTTATTTAACCAGAATCAGGTTAATTTATACCACCTAACAAAAACAATATTAGTCGAAAATTATTTTTATGCTGGTAAAAAATGGTTATTTGCTTCTTTAAACAGATTTTATTTATCTAACTACAGATAACTTTATTGAGGTATCACTGTAGAGTGATAGAATAGAACTACATTTTATACTCGTCATACTTCAAGTTGCAGCGCTTTTCGTTAAGGTATGGTGACTACGCCCTCTTTTACTAGTCACATACCCATGTATGCTTTCAGCGACTCGCTCACTTGTCGCCTCGCTGCACCTCGAATTATTTAGAGTATAGGCACGTTAGAAACCCGTATCGCAATTAAGGCAATCTCGATGAGTAAAATTAAAACCCGTTTTGCACCTAGTCCAACAGGTTATTTACATGTTGGTGGAGCGCGTACCGCGCTTTATTCCTGGTTATTCAGCCGCCATAATCAAGGCGAGTTTGTTCTACGTATCGAAGATACCGACTTAGAACGTTCAACTCAGGAAGCTATCGATGCCATTATGGATGGTATGAACTGGTTAAATTTAAATTGGGATGAAGGCCCTTACTACCAAACTAAGCGCTTTGATCGCTATAACGATGTCATTGATCAAATGCTTGATGCAGGCACTGCCTATCGTTGCTATTGCTCAAAAGAACGTTTAGAAGCGCTACGTGACCAGCAAATGGCTTCAGGTGAAAAACCTCGCTACGATGGTTGCTGCCGTGACCATGCTCATAATCACACAGCAGATGAGCCTCATGTGGTGCGTTTTCGCAACCCACAAGAAGGTTCTGTTATCTTTGATGATAACATTCGTGGCCCTATCGAATTTAGTAACCAAGAGCTTGATGACCTTATTATTCGCCGCACTGATGGTTCACCAACTTATAACTTCTGTGTCGTTATTGATGACTGGGACATGGAAATTACCCATGTGATCCGCGGTGAAGATCACATCAACAATACTCCTCGCCAGATCAATATCCTAAAAGCTTTGGGGGCACCTGTACCTGAGTACGCTCACGTTTCCATGATCTTAGGTGACGACGGTAAAAAACTGTCTAAACGCCATGGCGCAGTTAGCGTGATGCAATATCGTGATGAAGGCTATTTACCTGAAGCTCTACTTAATTATTTAGTGCGTTTAGGGTGGTCACATGGTGATCAGGAAATTTTCACCCGTGAAGAAATGATCAACTACTTCAGCTTAGATGCCATTAGCAAATCAGCAAGTGCATTCAATACAGATAAATTGCTTTGGTTAAATCACCATTATATTAACCACTTGCCAGCTGAAGAAGTTGCTGTTCACCTTGCATGGCATATTGAGCAACAAAATATTGATACACAAAATGGGCCACAATTGGCTGAACTAGTGAAATTACTCGGCGAACGCTGTAAAACACTCAAAGAAATGGCCGAGTCTTGCCATTATTTCTATGAAGAGTTTAATGAGTTCGATGCAGATGCTGCGAAAAAACATTTGCGCCCAGTTGCTCGCCAGCCATTAGAAACGGTGAAACAAAAACTGGCCGCAATCACTGAGTGGACGGCTGAAAACGTTCATCAAGCTATTGAGCAGACTGCGACTGAGCTTGAAGTCGGTATGGGTAAAGTGGGTATGCCATTGCGCGTTGCAGTAACAGGTGCAGGCCAATCCCCTGCTTTAGATGTGACTGTCCATGCTATTGGTCAAGCACGCTCTGTTGCTCGTATTGATAAAGCACTTGCTTTTATCGCTGAACGTGAAGCATCAGCTCAATAATTATCAGCACTTCCCTATGCTGTATATGGCGGCATAGGGATCTCTCAAAATCCAACCCATCCCACTGATTTGCTGTTTAAATGCTCTATAATTCAGCAGTTAAACTCAAAACCACATTATTTGATTGACACCCTGACATTGCTTGAATATCATGCCCTCCGTCCATAGATTTTGTTGGGGCTATAGCTCAGTTGGGAGAGCGCTTGCATGGCATGCAAGAGGTCAGCGGTTCGATCCCGCTTAGCTCCACCACCTAATTCCCTGTTAGGTGTTTATCCAAAATCAAATCTATTGGGGCTATAGCTCAGCTGGGAGAGCGCTTGCATGGCATGCAAGAGGTCAGCGGTTCGATCCCGCTTAGCTCCACCAAATCCTCATATCCAATTTCAATCACTACTCTAAAGAATTCAAGTTACCATTAGGCGAGTAATGTGATTGAACATAACAACTTGAAGTATGACGAGTAAGTCAGACACGTTTTAACGGCTTTACAAGGCTATCCAGCCCTTCTATTTTAAGCCCTAATGCCATTTCCATTAATTGCCCAAGTCGCCCTTTCGGGAACTCACCTTTCTTATAGAACCACAACAAGTACTCCTCAGGGAGATCGACTAAGGTTCTACCTTTGTATTTCCCAAATGGCATTTGCGTATTTGCTATATCGATAAGATCTTGTTTTTCCATTTTCTCTCCAAGCAAAAACGGCATTCATAATGAATGCCGTTAGTCATTTTAACATTTTTATTAGCGTTATAGAATGAGCCCAACAACCGCCGCTGATAAGAAGCTAACTAATGTTGAACCAAACAGAAGTTTTAAACCAAAGCGAGCAACGGTATTACCTTGCTTCTCATTCAAGCCTTTGATTGCGCCTGCTACAATACCAATTGATGAGAAGTTAGCAAAAGAAACTAAGAATACCGATAGAATACCCACGGAGCGAGGAGAAAGTGCCGCCGCCGCTGCTTGTAAATCCCCCATAGCAACAAATTCATTCGTCACCATTTTCACTGCCATGATACCACCTACTTGTAAAGCTTCATCAGCAGGAATGCCGAGTATCCAAGCAAAAGGATAAAATACATAACCTAGCATTGTTTGGAATTTAATATCGAACAGCGCAACACAAATACCATTCACCATTGCAATCAAAGCAATGAAACCGATCAGCATAGCAGAAACAATAATCGCGACTTTAAAACCAGCAAGAATATATTCACCCAGCATTTCAAAGAAGCTTTGACCTTCATGAATGTTGTTCATTTGCAACTCTTCTTCTGCTTCTGGTGGATATGGGTTAATCAGTGAAAGTACAACGAAAGTACCAAACATGTTCAGCACCAACGCTGCAACTACATAGCGGGGTTCTAACATTGTCATATAAGCACCTACAATTGACATTGAAACTGTCGACATTGCAGTCGCCGCCATGGTGTACATTCTGCGTTCTGACATTTTGCCTAGTTGGTCTTTATAAGCAATAAAGTTTTCAGACTGTCCAAGTAATAATGAACTAACCGCGTTAAATGACTCCAATTTTCCCATGCCATTCACTTTAGATAGCACGGTACCAATGATGCGGATCACAATAGGTAACACTTTGATATGCTGTAAAATACCGATCAGTGCTGAAATAAAGATGATAGGGCAAAGAACTTGCAAGAAGAAGAACGCTAAATGGCCTTCGATCATGCCACCAAAGATAAATTTAGTCCCTTCAGCTGCATATCCTAATAAGTGTTCAAAGACACCTGCGACGCCTAATACAAACGAAGAACCTACATCAGAGTGCAAGAAGAAATAAGCTAATGCAACTTGAATAACCAGTAATTGTACAACATAACGTAGTCGGATTGCCTTACGGTTACTACTTGCTAATGTCGCAAGAGCGCCAATTACAACAAGAGATAAAACAAAATGCAGGATCGAGGTCATATGCGACTCCAACAAATTTAAACAAAGCGGTTTATGTGTATATTCTATGTAATAGGCGACATTTAAATGCGACAACCGTCACATTAGCATGAAAATGGATACATTGTATTTTGTAGAAAGCTAATGCCGATCACACTTTAAGCGGAAATACTGACTGTTAACCTATAAGTTGATATAGGTCATGTCATCACCTATTTTCAGGTGATGACATTCAAAAACTATAGTAGAAAATCAAGAACCTAGCAAACGGATAAGCTCGTCTTCATCAATGACTTGAATACCCAATTCATTTGCTTTAACCAGTTTGGAGCCTGCCGCTTCCCCTGCAATCACTAAATCAGTTTTCTTCGAAACACTACCAGCAACCTTAGCCCCTAATGCGACCAACTTATCTTTTGCTTCATCGCGGGTTAAGCGGCTCATAGATCCGGTTAATACCACTGTTTTCCCTGCAAATGGGCTATCAATACTGCTGACATCTATCGCAACTGCTTGTGGCCAATGAATATTCGCTTTATTTAGCAAATCTTGGATCACCGCTTGGTTATGCTCTTCACGGAAGAAATTAACCACATGCTTAGCCACAACGTGACCAATATCTTGTACTGTTTTTAGTGACTCTTCATCTGCTGCCATCACGGCTTCAAGGGTACCGTAATGCGACGCGAGATTCGCCGCTGTTGCTTCTCCAACCTCACGAATACCTAAAGCATAAATAAAACGTGCGAGTGTCGTTGCTTTCGATTTCTCTAAAGCATCCACTAAATTCTGTGCCGATTTAGGCCCCATTCTATCCAGCCCAGTGAGAATACCTGCACTCAATTGATATAAATCTGCGGGTGTTTTTACATACTCTTTTTCAACCAGTTGGTCGATAATTTTGTCTCCCATGCCATCGACATCCATAGCACGGCGTGACACAAAATGTTTTAATGCTTCTTTGCGCTGGGCGCCACAAATCAGACCACCAGTACAACGCGCAACAGCTTCGCCTTCTACGCGTTCGACATCTGAACCACAGACTGGACAATGAGTTGGGAATACGATTTCACGACTATCTGCTGGTCGTTCTGATCCAACTACGCTAACAATTTGCGGGATCACATCACCTGCTCGGCGGATCACCACTGTATCACCAATATGTACGCCTAAACGTTCTATTTCATCTGCATTATGTAGTGTCGCATTACTGACTATCACACCAGCAACCTGAACAGGTTCTAAGCGCGCAACGGGTGTAATGGCTCCAGTACGCCCTACTTGAAATTCAACGTCTTTTAATAAGGTCATTTGTTCTTGCGCAGGGAATTTAAACGCGGTAGCCCAACGAGGAGCACGAGATACAAAGCCTAATTGCTCTTGAGTCGCAATCGAGTTAATTTTGATCACGACCCCATCAATATCAAAACCAAGCGATGGGCGAATTCTTTCTATTTCATGATAAAAATCTAATACCGCTTTATGGCCAGTTTTCAGTTGAACATAATCACTAACAGGTAAGCCCCACGCTTTAAATTGCATCAAACGCTCATAATGGGTATCTGGTAATGTTTCCCCCTCCACTAAACCTACACCATAACAATAAAAAGTCAGTGGTCTTTTTGCGGTGATGCGAGGATCAAGCTGACGTAATGAGCCTGCGGCTGCATTGCGGGGGTTAGCAAACACTTTACCACCTGTACGGCGAGCTTCCTCATTGAGGGCTTCAAATCCTTTTTGTGGCATAAACACTTCACCACGAATTTCTACGCGGGCAGGAATGTTATCTCCGATTAAACGCAGTGGAATAGTACGGATGGTTCTCACATTCGATGTGATATTTTCGCCAACAGTGCCATCGCCTCTCGTTGCTGCTTGGGTCAGCTCGCCATTTTCATATAATAAACTTACCGCGAGGCCATCGAGTTTTAATTCACAGCAAAAAGTTTGCTCTTGTTGGTCTTTCAATCGATCTTTAACGCGTTTATCAAACGCAAGGTAGCTTTCCTCATCAAACACATTATCAAGCGATAACATCGGTATTTCATGATGAACAGTATCAAATGCAGCTAGTGGTGCTGCACCAACACGCTGTGTCGGCGAGTCGCTAGTTATCCATTCAGGATGCTCTGCTTCGATGGCTTTGAGTTCTTGCATGAGTTTGTCATATTCAGCATCCGGAATTTCAGGCGCATCTAATACATGATATTGATATTCGTGATAACGTAATTGCTGTTTGAGCGCATCGAGATGTGATTTTGTCGTCATGTTTCACCCATAAATGTAAACCCCCCAATTAAGGGGGGTTTCGGTCGTTCTGATAATTAATTTAGTGTATTGCGAATTCGAGCATGATACACCTCTATTTTTTGAGGTGTTAACATTTTACGCTCATCATCAAGGACAACACCGCCCGCATCTGAAGCGATGCGTTGTGCTGCCTGTAGCATTAACTTGAAGTTTTGGCTTGCATCACCATAAGATGGCACCATCATAAACATGGAGACACCCGGCGTCGTAAACTCAGACATGGTCTCAGGATCAAATGAACCCGGTTTAACCATATTTGCAAGGCTAAACAGCACAGGACCAGTCCCCGAAGGGTGCACATGGCGATGAAAAATACGCATTTCACCAAACTGGAACCCTGCTTGTAAGATACTTTGTAACAGCACTTCACCTTGTAACACTTGGCCTTGATGAGCAGCTACATGAAGAACCAGAACCGTCTCCTTGTTGTTCGTTGGAGATTCACTTTGCGGTTGTTCAGTTTTCTTCTCAGTGTGCGCCTGTTCCTGTTCATGGTGTATCGGCTGTTGCTCCTCTTGATTGTCATTAATATCGAAATCGAATTCGGGTTGCTCTGGCGTATGCGGGGTACGCACAGCAGCAGATGGCTGGGAAGGTGTGACTTTCGCAGCAGATTGTTCGTTCACAATATCGACCTGTGGAGCGACATCAGACACAATAGGTTCTGAACGCGCTGGCGTAATATTTAATACAGGTTCGGTATCATGAGCAGAAGGTGTAATGGGTGGCAAATCAGGCTCGACACGACGTTCTTCCTTTACCTGACGCACAGGTTCAGAAACCGCAGGCTGAGAGATAGGTTTCTCTTGTGCTTCAGTTTCATTGAATAATGCAGAATCATCATCATAATCTGACGATTTCTCCTGACTGTCATGTTTTCGGCGTTTTACGGGACGATCACGGAATAACTTTGAGCGCTCTTTACGGCTGGTCCATAGACCATGCAGTAACAGCGCAACTATGGCTATCGCACCTACGACCACTAATATCAGACGCAAATCCTGCATCGCTGCTATCTCTAGTTGTTGAATGATAATGCCACCACGGCAAAAACGAAGCCCAAATATTTTAAGCTGCGAGCTAACAAGCTGTAAAATCTACCATAAAACTACAGTAATTTATAATTTTAAGGCATTCATACAGCTAAGTACCGTCAACATAAACGCAACTTAAAATATGACGGATATACCTTAAGATTATTTGGCAAACGTGCTAAGTGCAACCCTCTGAACGATTTTCTTATAAGAAAGAGACAATTCTGCTTTCGTTTGCTGTTTTTTTAAGCAAATACTGACTAGCCAGCCTAAAATCCTACCTATATGATACATGGTCAACCGTAAAGGAGAGAAGAAGAAGTATGATCCAATCGACAGATCCGCAACAAAAAAGCCATTCAGGCTTTTACTACTTCGCACAAGGATGGCGCTTAGTCACGCGCCCAGGAATTAAACGTTTTGTTATTTTGCCGCTTTTAGCCAATATTATTTTACTTGGTGGCGCATTTTGGTGGTTATATAGCAAGCTCGGTGACTGGATTGCTCAAGTCATGAGTTATATCCCAAGCTGGCTACAATGGCTTGATTATCTCATTTGGCCAATTGCTGTTATATCAATCTTGCTCATATTTACTTATTTTTTTAGTACTGTTGCCAATATTATCGCAGCACCATTTAACGGTTGGCTATCTGAAAAACTTGAGTCTGAGTTAACCGGTATCCCTGCACCTGATGGGGGCATCATTGATGTCGCAAAAGACGTTCCACGAATGATAAAACGTGAGTTCGTGAGAATTGGCTACTACCTTCCCCGCGCTATTGGTTTACTCATTTTGTTTTTCATCCCTGGTATCGGGCAAACCGTTGCACCAATTCTTTGGTTCCTATTCGGCGCTTGGATGATGTCAATTCAGTATTGTGACTACCCGTTTGATAACCATCGTGTTGGCTTTAACGATATGAAACAAGCGTTGTCAAAAGACCGTATGAATAATATTCAATTTGGCGGTGCAGTTAGCGTATTGATGATGATCCCAATCCTTAACTTGCTGATCATGCCTGTCGCTGTATGTGGCGCAACCTTAATGTGGGTTGACCGTTATCGCGCTCGCTATGCACGTTACTAATCTCTCTACAATAAAACGCGATGTTATTGATAAATAGCTCGCGTTTTTACTCATTCCTCCCTTTGTTCTCTTGCTATATTCGCCATTTTTGTCATAACCTTTTACTAAAATATATCTGTTCAAAATAACTTAAAGATATAAGCATATAGGTAATTCATATTTGCAATAAAGGTTTGTTCGCGTATTTTGGGATCAACCTTACATCCAATTCTCGGCCCTAATTGACTATTATAAGGATATCCCATGAGTAAAATTTATGATGATAATTCGCTAACCATTGGTCATACCCCATTAGTACGCTTAAAACATTTCGGAAATGGCAATATTTTAGCGAAAGTTGAATCGCGCAATCCAAGTTTTAGCGTCAAATGTCGTATTGGTGCGAATATGATTTGGGATGCTGAGAAAAAAGGAATTCTAACTAAAGATAAAGAACTCGTTGAACCAACCAGTGGTAATACAGGTATTGCATTAGCTTATGTTGCAGCTGCAAGAGGTTATAAATTAACCCTAACCATGCCTGAAACGATGAGTATTGAACGACGCAAACTGCTAAAAGCACTCGGCGCTAACCTTGTTTTAACTGAAGGCGCTAAAGGTATGAAAGGCGCTATCGAAAAAGCAGAAGAAATCGTTAAAAGTGACCCAAATAAATATATTTTGCTACAGCAGTTTAATAACCCAGCAAACCCTGAAATTCACGAAAAAACCACCGGACCTGAAATTTGGGAAGATACCGACGGTCAAGTAGATGCCGTTATCGCGGGCGTTGGAACTGGCGGAACTATCACAGGAATTGGCCGTTATTTAAAGAAAACTAAAGGCAAAGATGTCACTATCGTTGCTGTTGAGCCAGAAACCTCACCGGTGATCAGCCAAACGCTAGCGGGTGAAGAGGTGAAACCAGGTCCTCATAAAATTCAAGGCATTGGGGCTGGATTTATTCCTGGTAACTTGGATGTTTCACTGATTGATAAAGTATTTAAAATCAGTGATGACGAAGCTATCAAAACTGCACGCGCGTTAATGGAAAATGAAGGCATTCTTGCGGGGATCTCTTCTGGCGCTGCTGTTGCTGCCGCCGTTAAATTGGCAGCAGAACCTGAGTTTAAAGATAAAAATATCGTTGTGATATTACCTTCTTCGGGTGAGCGTTATCTTTCAACGGTCTTATTCGCCGATCTTGCAGCAGATTAATTTTAAAAGCGTTAACTATTCGTTAAAAAAGCACCTTGTTGGTGCTTTTTTTGTGGTATGGATCAAACTTTAGCACGTATTGAGATGATTTCTAATCGAGGGTCTAGTATTAAACATAGTAATTATTTTGAGCCTCGAAATTAATCCAATTTAAATCAAAAAATTTGATTGTCGAACTGGTATTATTTAGGCTGTAAACTGAAAAAAGGTTGATATTCGACAAAGTCGGAAACCTTTTTAACCGTTAATAATCTAACTAGGCACACTCAGTCATGCACAGTTCAACTTGAAACTGTCGTATGACAAGCGAGTATACAAACCTAAGTTAAATCAACTACACTAATAAAAAACTAAGTTATTGAGGAAATAATATGTTCCAGCAAGAAGTCACTATTACAGCACCAAATGGCTTACATACACGCCCTGCCGCTCAATTTGTGAAAGAAGCTAAAGCATTCACTTCTGATATCACTTTGATTTCAGGTGGCAAATCAGCCAGCGCAAAAAGCCTATTCAAGCTACAAACTCTGGGGTTAACTCAAGGTACTGTTGTAACCATTTCAGCCGAAGGTGAAGATGAAAAACAAGCAGTAGAACATTTAGTTAAACTGATGGGTGAGCTGGAATAATCTTGCGAGCAAGAGAACCAGTGTTACTGAGTTAATTCTCCATCCCTAAATATTTAGCTCTAAATAATTTGCAATGTAGCGAGGTGGCGAGTGCGTAACGACCTAGGATCATCGACAAGTATGTGACTAGTCCCAATAAGCATAGCCACCATATCTTAAAGCAAGACGCCGCAGCTTGAAGTATTGCGAGTCTACATTTAGGGATATCAGTTTACAGATTGACAAGCTTGCTGTTATCTCTTCAACATCAGAACACCGAGCCGCAGTAGTAAGGTAATAATATGATTTCAGGAATTTTAGTATCCCCAGGTTTTGCTTTTGGTCAGGCTTTACTCCTCAAAGAAGACCCTATCATTGTTAGCACTAAAAAAATTGCTGATGACCAGATAGAAACCGAGATCCAACGCTTTATTGATGGACGCAACAAATCAGCCGAACAACTCAGCCTCATCAAAGAAAAAGCCGAAAAAAACCTTGGTGCAGAAAAAGCTGAGATTTTTGAAGGCCATATTATGCTGTTGGAAGATGAAGAGCTTGAGCAAGAAATTGTTACGCTAATTAAAAGTGACAAAAAAACAGCGGATGCCGCTGTCCATTCTGTGATTGAAGATCAAGCACAAGCCCTTGAAGCACTTGATGATGAGTATTTGAAAGAACGTGCAGCAGATGTACGTGATATTGGTAAGCGTTTATTAAAAAACATCCTGCGCATGCCAATTGTTGATTTAAGCGCTATCGATAAAGAAGTGATCCTTGTCGCTGCTGACTTGACCCCTTCTGAAACCGCGCAACTGAATCTTGATAAAGTGCTCGGTTTTATCACTGATTTAGGTGGCCGCACCTCGCATACCTCTATTATGGCGCGTTCACTTGAACTACCTGCAATTGTTGGTACTTCAGATGCCACAACGAAAATTAAAAATGGCGACTACATCATCCTTGATGGCGTAAATAACCACATTTATTTGAATCCATCAGATCAAGAAATTGATAAACTGAAAAAATTCAATGAAGAATACCAACAAGAAAAAAATGAGCTTGCTAAGCTAAAAGATTTGCCAGCAATCACACTTGATGGCCATCAAGTCGAAGTGTGTGCAAACATTGGTACGGTACGTGATGTTGCGGGCGCAGAACGTAATGGGGCTGAAGGTGTTGGTTTATACCGCACAGAATTCTTATTTATGGACAGAGATTCTCTGCCAACCGAAGAAGAGCAGTTCCAAGCGTATAAAGCGGTTGCTGAAGCCATGGGCAGCCAAGCGGTCATTGTACGTACCATGGATATTGGTGGTGATAAAGATTTACCATACATGAACTTACCTAAAGAAGAGAATCCATTCTTAGGTTGGCGTGCAATTCGTATTTGCCTTGATCGTAAAGAAATTCTACATTCTCAGTTAAGAGCTATTTTAAGAGCCTCAAGTTTTGGTAAACTGCGTATTATGTTCCCGATGATTATTTCCGTTGAGGAAGTGCGTGAACTAAAAGCAGAACTTGAGATGCTAAAAGGTCAATTACGTGAAGAAGGCAAAGCCTTTGATGAATCAATTGAGGTTGGTGTCATGGTGGAAACACCAGCGGCCGCAGTAATTGCTCATCATTTAGCAAAAGAAGTTGACTTTTTCAGTATTGGGACGAACGATCTCACTCAATATACTCTAGCTGTTGACCGTGGTAATGAGCTGATTTCTCACCTCTACAATCCGATGTCACCTGCGGTTTTAAACCTAATTAAACAGGTTATTGACGCATCACATGCGGAAGGTAAATGGACAGGAATGTGTGGCGAGCTAGCAGGAGACGAACGTGCAACCTTATTGTTGCTTGGCATGGGATTAGATGAGTTTAGTATGAGTGCAATTGCAATCCCTCGTATTAAAAAATTAATTCGTAATGCAAACTTTGCAGATACTAAAGCATTAGCTGAACAGGCACTTGCTCAACCTACTGCGGATGAATTAATGAAACTTGTCGATACCTTTATCCAAGAAAAAACGTTATGCTAGGGGTAGCACAATAGAAACAGCACATTAGTTTCGGTCCCATATAAACGATTAGGAGAAGATCCATGGGTCTGTTTGACAAACTGAAATCACTGGTTTCGGATGATAAAAATAGCAGTGGCAGTATTGAAATTATCGCACCTTTATCAGGTGAAATCGTCAATATTGAAGACGTTCCCGACGTTGTTTTCGCTGAGAAAATTGTTGGTGATGGTATTGCTATCAAACCTGCGGGTAACAAAATTGTCGCTCCTGTAGATGGGACTATTGGTAAGATTTTTGAAACTAACCATGCGTTTTCCATTGAATCGGATGATGGCATTGAACTATTTGTTCACTTCGGTATTGATACTGTTGAGCTAAAAGGTGAAGGCTTTAAGCGTATTGCTGAAGAAGGCCAAACAGTTAAAAAAGGCGATTTAGTTATCGAGTTTGATCTCGCATTACTAGAAGAGAAAGCAAAATCAGTTTTAACCCCTGTCGTTATTTCTAACATGGATGAAATTAAAGAACTGACTAAGCTTAGCGGTACCGTGACTGTTGGTGAAACCGTTGTGATGCGCGTTAAGAAATAATCTCATCGTCTTTGACGATAGAATAAAACCATCAGATAGCTTATGCTACTGATGGTTTTTTTATGATATTCAGCGACTAATCAAACACACCTGTTGAGAGATAACGGTCGCCTCGGTCACAAATAATCGCCACAATCACGGCATTAGGCTCCGCTTTAGCGACTCTCAGCGCCCCTGCAACCGCTCCACCAGAGCTAACACCACAAAAGATACCTTCACGTTTGGCAAGCGCCCTCATCGTGTCTTCAGCCTCTTGCTGATTGATATCTAACACACTATCAACTAAATTTTGGTCAAAAATACCCGGAAGATAGTCTGGTGACCAGCGGCGAATACCTGGGATTTGGCTTTTTTCTGCGGGTTGTAATCCAACAACTTGTATATCTTGCGACTGTGATTTTAAATAACGGCTCACACCCGTAATGGTACCTGTTGTCCCCATACTTGAAACAAAGTGCGTAATACGCCCTTGTGTTTGTTGCCAAATTTCTGGCCCAGTGGTGTTAAAGTGTGCCAGAGGGTTATCAGGATTATTAAATTGGTCGAGCACCTTCCCTTCTCCACGTGCTTCCATTTCCTGAGCTAAATCACGAGCCCCTTCCATACCCACTGCTGTACTGACTAAAATTAATTCAGCGCCATATGCTTTCATGGATGCTTGGCGCTCTTTACTCATATTTTCAGGCATCAATAGTTTCAGTTTATAACCTTTAACAGCTGCGATCATGGCAAGTGCGATACCGGTGTTACCACTTGTCGCTTCTATCAATGTATCACCGGGTGTTATTTCACCTCGTTTTTCTGCTTCGGTGATCATTGAAAACGCAGCGCGATCTTTTACTGAACCAGCAGGGTTATTGCCTTCTAGTTTTACCCAAATTTCAGCATTTACCCCATCAGTTAAGCGCTGAAGTTTAACTAAAGGCGTGTTACCAATAAATTGTTCCAGAGTTGCCACTATCGATTCCTTATTTCATTTATCTCTAATGCGCTTTCTTATGGTTATAAATGATATCCTATTATGCTTAAATAGTTCGCATGAAAAAAATTCACTTAGATATCAATAATTAATAAAATCGATTGGGCTTACAACTAATTTAGATAACAGACGAGGATTGCGCCAATAAAATCGTTTTATTGGCGCAATTGTAACTGATTGGATATTAAGCGCTTTGGGCTAGCTGGGGAAAAAACAGTTCATTTTCACCTTGATAGATTTTGGCCTTATGACTACCAAGGAAATATTGTTCCCCCCTCATTGGAATTGAGTGAGAGGATTGCCACACTACGGATAAAGGTTCATTTCCCCAACCTATCGGCTGGACGGTTAGCTGCCAAAAATGACCTCTAGGACCTGATTCAATTACGCGAATTGGTAAACGATGTTGCTCATCAGCCTCTTTAACTAAACTGATATCCCAAGGGCGTAAGAATACATCCACTTCGCCTTGATGAGCACTCGTATGATGTAATGGAAAATCATAACCATCGATCTGTAGCTGAGCACCTTTGATATGACCGTGAAGTTGATTAACTTCCCCCATAAACTCTAATACAAAACGAGTTTCAGGGTGCTGCCAAATTTCATCCGGTGTACCAACTTGCTCGATATGGCCTTGGCTCATTACCACAATTCTATCAGCAACTTCCATTGCTTCTTCTTGATCATGAGTCACAAACACACTGGTAAATTTCAATTCATCATGCAATTGACGCAACCAACGACGTAGCTCAACACGAACTTGCGCATCTAAGGCACCAAAAGGCTCATCAAGTAATAAAATTTGTGGCTCTACAGCCAGTGCTCTCGCTAAAGCAACTCGCTGTTTTTGCCCTCCAGATAACTGGGAAGGATAACGTGTCGCTAGATGAGCAAGCTGTACCATCTCCAATAATTGCATCACTTTTTGTGTAATAGCTTGTGACGATGGACGTTGCTTTCTTGGCATAACAGTTAAACCAAAAGCAACATTATCAAATACGGTCATATGACGGAATAAGGCATAGTGCTGAAATACGAATCCAACATGGCGATCTTTAGCATGAATGCGACTGACATCCTGACCATGGAAACGTAAAGCACCTGAGCTGTGTTGCTCTAAACCTGCGATAATTCGCAGCAGTGTTGTTTTACCTGAACCTGATGGACCAAGTAGAGCCACCATTTCTCCGGAAGCAATATCTAATGAGATATCTTTCAGCACTTGCGTTTTAGCAAATAATTTGCCGATTTTTTCGATTTGAATACTCATTGTTAATGAACTCCTGATTCGGATTGCTGCCGGCTCAAATGCCATTGCAATGCACTTTTAATAATCAAAGTGATAATTGCCATTACAGCAAGGATCGCCGCAGCAGTGAATGCGCCCACGGTGTTATAGTCCTGATGCAGTAATTCAACTTGTAATGGCAATGTGTAGGTTTCCCCACGAATTGCACCTGATACCACAGAAACTGCACCAAATTCACCAATTGCTCTCGCATTGGTTAGAACAACCCCGTATAGCAGTGCCCAGCGAATGTTCGGTAATGTCACCCGCCAGAACATTTTCCAGCCGGATGCGCCTAATAAAACAGCGGCTTCATCTTCTTGACTCCCTTGGCTTAGCATCAGGGGAACCAATTCTCTGACTACAAATGGGCAAGTGACGAAAATAGTCACTAATGCCATACCTGGCCACGAAAACATTAATTGAATGTCATAGCCTTCAAGCCAACCACCAAACCAACTATTAGACCCGTAAAACAGCAAATACAGTAAACCTGCAACCACTGGCGATACCGCAAAAGGAATATCAACCAATGTGAGTAATAGCTGCCTTCCCGGAAACTGAAAACGAGTCACTAGCCACGCAAGCATAGTGCCAAAAATTAAGTTTACTGGAACGGTTATCAAGGCAATCAGTACGGTTAAACCAATTGCATGCAACATATCTGAATCATTTAAATTAAGTAAAACTGCATCGAGCCCTTTCGAAAATGCAGTCATAAAGATCCAAATAATAGGTACCACCAGCAATAATACTGAAAATAATACGCCAACAGCGATCAGGAACCATTTAGCCCAATTAATAGGTTGACGTGAAGTTGCCGTCATTGGTGTAATTTGAGCCACTTATTTACCCCCTAATCGCTTGCCAAAACGGCTTTGCACGATATTGACACTAAACAACAGTAATAATGACGCTGCTAAAATCACGGATGCGATTGCACTCGCCGCTGGATAATCAAACTGTTGTAATTGGCTAAAAATCATCAATGAAACGACTTCGGTTTGCCAAGCAATATTACCTGCAATAAAAATGATAGCGCCAAATTCCCCTAAACTGCGGGTAAAAGAGAGTACCGTTCCAGCCAGTAATGCAGGTGAAACTTCTGGTAATACTACCCGACGAAAAGTTTGCCAACGACTTGCGCCTAACGTTTGCGCGGCCTCTTCATATTCAGGGCCTAGCTCTTCCAAAACAGGTTGTACCGTTCTGACGACAAACGGGATACTCGTAAATGCCATCGCTACCGCAATACCTAACCAAGTATTGACCACCTTAATATCAAACTGGTGCAAATATTGTCCATACCAACCCGATGTCGCAAATAGAGTCGCTAATGTTAAACCAGCCACTGCCGTTGGTAATGCAAAAGGCAGATCAACTAAGCCATCTAAAAAAGTCCGTCCCGGAAATCGATAACGGGTTAAAATCCATGCTAGCAACATACCAAAAACCGCATTAAATAGGCTCGCCACTAACGCTGCCAACAAAGTCACTTTATATGCTGCGACGACTTGTGGATAACTGACTACAGCCCAATATTGCTGCCATGTCATTTCTGACAACTGGATCACTAAGGCACTTAACGGCAGCAGTAAGATCAAACAGGTATAGAACAAACTGCTGCCTAGTGTCAGGCCAAACCCAGGCAAAAAGCGCTTCCCTGAATTACGCATTAACGGCGCCCTTCTGCCATCAATTTGTCAAACTCGCCGTTAGTTGCAAAATGGGTTTCCATCACCGCAGGCCAGCTTTTAAATTGGGATTCCACAGTAAATAAACGTGTCTCAGGGAATTTTTCTTTATTCGCAGCCATAACTTGTTTATCGTTAACGCGATAATTAAAACTGGTAATGATTTCTTGGGCTTTTGGGCTATATAAATAATATAGATACGCCTTTGCTAAATCCTCTGTGCCATTTTTCTGCACATTTTTATCAATCCACGTCACTGGAAACTCTGCTAAAATATCCACTGGCGGGACGATAACTTCATAATCTGATTCGCCATATTGCTGGCGGATATTATTCACTTCTGATTCAAAACTGATTAATACATCACCAAGGCCACGTTCAATAAAAGATGTCGTTGCACCACGGCCTCCTGTATCAAATACTTCGACATTTTTTAAAAACTGCTTCATTTGCTCGCGAGTTTTCTTCTCGTCGCCTTTATTTTCTTGTGCGAAAGCCCCCCAAGCAGCTAAATAGGTATAGCGGCCATTACCTGATGTTTTTGGGTTAGGAAATATTAATTTAACGTCTGAGCGCGCTAGGTCATCCCAGGTTTTGATCCCTTTTGGATTATCTTTGCGTACTAAAAATGCCATCGTGGAATAATAAGGTGAGCTGTTATTTGGCAAACGGGCTTGCCAATTTTCAGGGATCAAATTGCCCTTATCATGCAAAATTTGTACATCCGTGACTTGGTTATAGGTCACTACATCGGCTTTTAGCCCTTGTAGAATAGCCAGTGCTTGCTTGGATGAACCTGCATGTGACTGTTTAATTGTCACTTTGTCATCAGGATGTAATTCATTCCACTGTTTCTCAAACTCTGGGTTCAAAGCCACGAATAATTCGCGAGCAATATCATAGGAGCTATTAAGTAATTCAGCGGCAACTAAGGGTGTACTGCCCATCACTGAAATGGTTGCTAACCCGGCTAAAGCGGTTTTTTTTAAGAAAGCTTTTTTCATTAAACACCTACCTATCACTAAACCCAAACTACATCGTTAAACTTACTTTATCTGCTTTGGTTATAACTGTGTAGTTATCAATCGCCATTTAATATATCAAATTGATATAATCAATACATTATGGCAATAAGCAATGAAATAGTGTTTTTTATCATAAAGTTAGTTAGATGAGTGCTATTCATGAAAACGTGAAATGGGAACAGGAAGGTTGTGTCAAAATTGAGTTGCCGCTTCCTTGCGACAATCATTGAGGCTTATAGTGCAAGTAATCTATCAATAGAAGGAGCAAAGTAGTAACTACCTGATACCGCTTTAGTCATACGCAGCAAATCATCATATTTACCGTCTTTTTCACCAAACATACTTAATAGCTGTTGTTCAATATTATGTAAACGCGCGCAATAAGCGACAAAGAACAAACCATGCTTACCACTCGCGGTACCATAAGGTAGGCTATGACGCATAATAGATAGCTCTTCACCATCCTCTTCGACCACAACACGTGAAACGTGGGAAGTCACATTACGGGCACTTTCATCAAGCTCAACGCTATCTTTTTTAGTGCGACCAATCATCTTTTCTTGCTCATGCTCAGAGAAGCGCTCCCATTTTTTCAAACTATGCTCATAACGCTGAACAAGAATATAGCTGCCGCCCATATCAATACCATCGGCAATCAGAGCAACCTCAGCAATTTCTTCACCTTGTGGATTTTCACTACCATCAATAAATCCACTCAAATCGCGCTCTTCTACCCAGCGAAAACCGTGAGTCTCTTCCTCAACTTTAATCGCTGAGCCAAATGCTTTTAACGCCGCTTGAGCTAACGAGAAGTTAATATCATGACGTTGAGATTGAATATGAATAAATAAATCACGTTGGGTTGCAGGTGCTAACCCTTTCCCTAGTTGACGAAATGGTTTCAATTCAGGCGCACTTTCAGATGATGAAAGTTGCTTCCAGATATCCGACCCAAATGCAACAACAGCACCCAAACGATCGGCTGGATATTGTTCTTGTAATTGCGTCAACGCATCCACAAAGTGCTGGCAACCTAATTTAATTTCATCCAAAGTTCCTTGCACCATTGCTTCAATAAAAATGCCGAAACGACTGTGATCTTTCAGAATACCGCTCTGAGAATGAGACATGTAATCAACCTCTTATTATATGTAAGTAATTCTCAGACTATTTTAACGCAAATAATTGCCAGCAGGTAAGAAATAGATGGGATTGATTTGATTAACTCACTATTGAGTGAAGATAAAATTACGTGCTTTATTCCTATTTGGTCCATAAAGCACGCGATTAAATAATATTTGTATTATTTTTTCCAAGTTATTTGCGAGATCGTCCAGCTTTTTAACTCATCGTCAGGTGGCATTAAACCTTCAGGCCCTTGCCATTTACCAGTAAAGCTATAGACAATATGTGATGTTTCCGGCGCAACGCACTCGACTGTTGGCTGGTCATTAATCGGCTCAGCTATTTTACAAGCACCAAACGCTTTCTCATAAATATCGCTAAACTGCGAACCGATTTCTGTTCCCCATTCAGTGACAATTTTAGGATCGTTAATCATAACCCGTGAAACGTGCCCTTTTTCAGGCCCAATCACCTCAACCTTAACCGTATCATCATCAATGCCTTGGAAAACAGTGACAATTTCACCTTGCTCGGTTTGCATACCACTGCGAATGGTATAACGGTTATCCAAACGCTCTTTAATGATATCTGCTTGCATCGGCGTAAAAGCGGTGATCCCACCAACCCCCGCCGCTTTAACCGTTATTGGGCTACTGAACCAATTCATCGGTGAAAGTGAAGACCAGAATCCTCCTGAGCCTGCGCAACCAGACAATAACAATACGCTCGTCAGTGCGGTTATCTGAGAAACCTTCACAATTGCACTTTTAGGCATAACATCCTCTATTAATGATTTACTTGATGCTTACTGTGACAACCTATTTTTAAAAACATTCCAGCCGACACTAAAAATCTAAATCATTTGTTAATGTTTTAGTGTAAATAAGGCGTGCAGGTTGCTCTTCTTCATAAAGCATTTTTTCAAACATACAAATCGCTGAATCGGATTCTTCATTGACAAGTAATTCAATTCTGCCACAGCCTCTAGCACGTAATTTCTTTTCTAAACGACTAATTAAAGCATTTGCAATGCCTCGACCACGGTACTCTGGATGAACCGCTAAATAACAAGCGGAGCCTTTAATACCATCATAGCCTCCCATGACAGTACCAACGACCTCTCCTGTCACTTCAGCAACCAGAAATAAATCGGCACCACATTGTAACTTGCGTTCAATATCAAGTTCAGGATCGCCTCCGAACTCATTTAAGTCGCAGCGTTCCCACAGTGTGATGACTTCCTCAAAATCACTTTGGCGGAAAATACGTATTTCCATATTAATGACCCGTTTTAACTGAGATTTCTGCCATTATCACTGCTTTTGGCGCACAAGCAATATTCAATATGCCTTTTTTAATTCAAAAAGGTATACTTTACTCACTTTTTTTTACCAACCGTTCAATTGGAACACAATGAATTACCCAGATATTTTTCGCGTAAAAACCTTTTTACGCGAACTACAAGAAACTATTTGCCAAAAAATAACTGAACTGGATGGTAAGGAAACCTTCCTAGAGCAAACATGGGAAAGAGCTGAAGGTGGTGGCGGTCGCAGCCGCGTATTAACGCAAGGCGCTATTTTTGAACAAGCGGGCGTTAACTTCTCCCATATACAAGGTAACCAGATGCCTGCTTCAGCAACAGCGCATCGCCCTGAACTCGCCGGCCGTAGCTACCAAGCAATGGGGGTCTCCTTAGTGATCCACCCTCTTAATCCATACATTCCAACAACTCATGCCAATGTACGTTTTTTTATTGCCGAAAAAGAAGGTCATGACCCTGTTTGGTGGTTTGGTGGTGGATTCGATTTAACACCCTACTATGGTTTTGAAGAAGACGTTATTCATTGGCACCGTGTTGCTCGCGATCTGTGTAAGCCATTTGGCACTGACACTTATCAAACCTATAAAGATTGGTGTGATGAATATTTCTATTTAAAACATCGCGATGAACCAAGAGGTGTTGGTGGATTGTTTTATGATGATTTGAACAAACCTGATTTCGAGACTTGTTTTGCATTTACACAAGCTGTCGGTAATGGCTTCTTAGAGGCCTACGTTCCTATTGTCGAAAAGCGCCGACATCATTCTTGGGGAGACAGAGAACGTCAATTCCAACTCTATCGACGCGGGCGCTATGTAGAATTTAACCTAGTGTGGGATAGAGGCACATTATTTGGTCTGCAAAGCGGTGGACGCACTGAATCTATTTTAATGTCCATGCCGCCACTCGTACGTTGGGAATATGATTATCATCCTGAACCTAATAGCCCCGAAGCTAAGTTATACAGTGATTTTTTAGTCACTAAAAAAAATTGGCTAGATAGACTCTAAATAATTCAAGATGCAGGTAGGCGACAAGCGAAGATAGACGGGGAGCATAGATAAACTCTGTGACTCGGCGAGCGTAGCGTAGTCACTTATACCTCAACGAAAGCCCTGCAACTTGAAAAATGACGAGTATAAATAGTGACAGTGATTACTATCATTAAAGTCGCTAAAATGCTTGGCGGCTTTTGTGATAAAAATTAGCAAATTTTAATAAACATGATTAACTATCAACTAGTTACATAATCAACTTCATCGCCTATGATTCCATTCTCACAAACAAAATGGAGTCTATTATGAGTCATATCCTTGGTCGTTCTTACCTTCCCCCTTACCTTGTTGCTCAGATGTATCAAGATTCACCCTCACCAAGTAAAAAATCAACGTTACTTCATGTTAATGAATTAATGAGCAAAGCATACAGTTTAGAAGATAAGGAACTATTAAGATCTTTATTTACGAATGTGGCAAGCCCAGGTAATCGGTATGAACGTATCATTAGAGATGCACAGCAAAATGAGGAGTCTAGTTGGCATGCACATTCTAATTTACCTATTTGTTCACGCTCTGATCTATCGTTAGATAACTCAGCACCAAATCCATATGTCCTACACATGCCACATGAAGATTTTTCAATCATTATGAAAGAAGGTGACATTAATGCACCTTCAACCGCCGCGCGCACTGTGTATGATTCTGTTGGTAAAGTGCGCTCTTTTTACAAAGAAAAATTAGGCATTGATAAGTTATTTGGTTGTGATTCGCAAATTAATGCGGTGATCCACTACGGTGAAGATTACGCGAACGCATTTTGGAATTCACAAGCCATTTTCTTTGGTGATGGTGATCAAGTCTATATGGGCGCCTTTTATAATGACATCGATATTATTGGCCATGAACTCAGCCATGCTTTCGTAACCTTCACAACTGATTTTGACTATTGGTTCCAATCTGGCGCACTCAATGAATCTGTTGCTGATGTTATTGGTATAATGGTGAAACAATATGCTCAAAATGAACGAGCTAATGAGTCTAACTGGCTATTAGGGGAAAATCTGTTCCTTGATAAGTATCATGCACCTGCATTACGTTCAATGAAAGAGCCGGGCACTGGGTATAATATTCCAATCTCTGGTGGAAAATATATGAAAGATATGCAAGTTGGTCATATGCAAGATTATCTGCATCTGTCAGCATATCAAGATAATGGTGGTGTACACATTAACTCAGGGATCCCGAACAAAGCCTTCTACTTACTTGCTACAGCACTGGGAGGTTATTCATGGGAAGTCGCAGGGCAAATTTGGGTTCAAACTATGTATGACAGTACACTGAGATCAAATGCAACATTTAAAGAGTTTGCTAAAGCAACAATTAACACTGCAAATCAAAAATTTGGTCATCGTGTTGCTAATATCACGAGAAAAAGCTGGGAAGATGTTGGTCTGTTTGTTTAATCCTTTAAATAAGTTAGTCTGCCAGTAATGGCAAAACTTGTCAGCCATAAGCATAAGATACGGCTGACAGTTAATCGTATTAACGTTTTTTCTTTTTACGCCCTGGTTGCGTAAAGCGTTTACGAGATGCAGTATCCGTTGTTGCTTTTGATTTATTTCCTGCGTTTGGCTTACTGTTGCCTTTTCCACTCGCGGGTGTTTTAGCTTTTACAGGTTTCTTCGGCTTGGCATCTGCTTCTGATTTTTCAATCATTTCAAATAACTTAATTAACTCATCATCAGTTAAGTCTCGCCATTCCCCTAATGGGATCCCCGAAAGACCCACATTCATAATTCTAACACGCTCTAATTTCGTGACCTCAAAACCAAAATGTTCACACATACGGCGAATTTGACGATTAAGTCCTTGAACTAAGGTAATACGAAATACAAATGGTGCTTCTTTTTTCACCTTACATTTCTTGGTCATCGTTCCTAGGATCGGTACGCCAGCTCCCATCCCTCGAATAAACTCTTCTGTCACGGGTTTATTGACGGTAACCAAATACTCTTTTTCATGCTCATTGCCAGCGCGTAAGATCTTATTAACCAGATCACCGTGGTTAGTTAAAAAAATCAAGCCTTGTGAGTCTTTGTCTAGACGACCAATAGGGAAGATACGTTTACTGTGGTTCACATAATCGACAATATTATCTTTTTCGCCACTTTCGGTGGTACTCACTATACCAACTGGCTTGTTCAGTGCAATTAGCACCAAATCTTCTTCATTTCTTGGTTCAATAAGTTGCCCATTCACTTTGACAACATCACCACTAAAAACTTGATCGCCAATAGCCGCGCGTTTGCCATTGATAAAAACATTACCTTGTTCAATGTAGCGATCTGCATCACGTCTTGAGCAAATACCACTTTCACTAATGTATTTGTTAAGACGTGTAGAAGATTGAGTTTGCATGGTTACCCTCTGTAATCTGCATCGCAGGAGCTCTTTTCTCCCAATATTAGAAAGCCGTAACAGTGGATACCATTACGGCTTGTTAGAAGCGCACATTCTCTGTGACTTCTATACTCCTCATACTTCAAGATGCAAGCATTTCGTTAAGGTATGCCACGCCTCGAATTATTTAGAGTATATATTATTAACGTTTTTTCAAATGCTGCATTAAACGCTTACGTTTACGCAGCTGAGTAGCCGTTAACTGATTCTTTTTGTTTGCATAAGGGTTTTCGCCCTCTTTAAATTGAATACGAATCGGTGTTCCCATCACCTGTAATGAACGACGGAAGTAGTTCATCAGATAACGTTTATAACTATCTGGTAAATCAGAAACTTGGTTGCCATGGATCACAACAATTGGTGGGTTATGGCCACCTGCGTGCGCATATTTCATTTTAACGCGACGACCACGGATCAATGGTGGTTGGTGCTCATCTTCCGCCATTTTCATGATACGTGTCAGTAAAGCCGTACCTACACGGCGGGTGGCTGACTCATAAGCTTCTTGAACAGATTCAAATAAGTTACCAACACCGCTACCATGTAATGCAGAAATAAAATGGATACGTGCAAAATCAACAAAGCCAAGACGTAATTCGAGCATGTCTTTTACATGATCGCGATCTTCAGGCTTCATACCATCCCATTTATTAACGGCGATAACTAAAGAACGACCTGCGTTCAAAATAAAACCTAATAACGATAGGTCTTGGTCAGAAATCCCTTCGCGTGCATCGATAACCAACAATACAACGTTAGCATCTTCGATCGCTTGTAATGTTTTAATCACTGAGAATTTTTCAACAGTTTCAGTCACTTTACCGCGTTTACGGACCCCTGCCGTATCAATCAAAATATACTCGCGTTCATCACGCTCCATTGGGATATAGATGCTATCACGTGTTGTACCTGGCATATCAAATACCACAACACGATCTTCACCAAGGATACGGTTTGTTAGTGTAGATTTACCGACATTTGGCCGCCCCACTATCGCCAATTTGATTGGCAATGTGGTTGGGTCGAAATCATCTTCTTCGTCCTCGAATTGCGCATTTTCCTCTTGGGCTGCCCAGTAAGCGGCATTTTCTTCTTCTTCGGTCAGCTTAACGTCTTCTTCGACTTCAATAAAAGGCTTCAGTGATTTTTCAATTAACTGTGTTACACCACGACCATGCGATGCGGCAATAGAATGGATTTCACCTAAACCTAAAGAATAAAAATCACCAATTGCACTATCAGCATCGATACCATCTGTTTTATTGGCAACTAAATAAGTTTTTTTCTTACGGCTACGTAGATGCTTGGCGATCCCCTCGTCCGCAGGCATTAACCCTGCTCGTGCATCGACCATAAATAGAACCACATCAGCTTCTTCAATCGCTTGCAATGATTGCGCAGCCATATGGGTTTCGACACCTTCCTCGGTGCCATCGATACCACCGGTGTCGATAATAATAAATTCATGCCCTTCTACTTCAGCACGACCATATTTACGATCACGAGTCAGACCGGGAAAATCCGCTACCAGTGCATCACGGGTACGGGTTAATCGGTTAAATAACGTGGATTTTCCTACGTTTGGACGCCCAACCAGCGCTACGACGGGTATCATTATTTGATGCCTCACTACTTTAATTAACTAAAAGAATTTTGTGTCGTGACTAAAATAAACACAAAAAACAAAAAACGAAACGGCTCCTACATCAGGAACCGTTAATTTTATAGAGAAATTGGTGACTTGTCAGAAAATTAACGCGTCAACAGATAAACTGTGCCGTTTCTTGTCTGGATCATAAGTTTATCACTGGCTACCACAGGACGGCTATGGATACCTGAGCTGTTGAGCTTGTTTTGTGCCACAAAACCACCCGTGCTCATATCCAACCAATGCAGATAACCTTCTTTATCACCAACAACAATGTAGCCATTGTACATTTCTGGAGCGCTCAAATTACGGTTTAATAAACCTTCTTGCGTCCACAATGTCACACCATCACTCTTACGAACGGATAGAACGCGGTCATTTTGATCAACAAGGTAAAGATTTTCACCCGACAACACCATATTGTTGACAGAACCGAGATCGCGTTTCCATTTGATTTGGCCTGAACGCATATCTAATGCGGCTAACGTTCCGTTATAAGCAATTGCATAGATCATACCGTCATCAATAACTGGCGTCATATCCACATCATCCAAGCGACCAATTTCAGTAGAGCTGGTCACTTGAGAAATGCGTTGCTGCCAAATTAATTGGCCTTGTGACAGTAATACCGCGCTCACGCGACCATTGTCACCACCCACAATTGCTGCACCATATGCCACACTTGGTGCTGACTCGCCTCTCACGGACAGTGATGGGGTATCCATATTCACTGTCCATTTGATTTCACCGTTGTTCTCATCAAGTGCTTGTAACATTCCATTACTGGTATGAACAATCACAAAACCGTTACTGGCGACCGGACGAGAAAGTGCTTCACCTGCAACTTCCACATCCCAAACAACTGATCCATCTTCTTTGTTTAGAGCAATGACGGTTCCACGCTCAGTGCCAATATAAATATGATCACCAGAAACGGTTAACCCACCTGATAGCAGTGCAGATAAGTTGGCAGAAAGAAAACCTGTACGCTTAGAAAGATCAACAGACCAAATTTCTTTACCACTATCCAGTTCAAATGCTTTCACTAACCCTTTGCGATCAGCCGCATAGATTGAGCTACCATCCCAAACTGGCGATAAATCAGAATAAAATTGTTCCACACCATTACCGACTGATTTATCCCAAACGATAGATGGCGTAAATTGATTTTCAACCTGTGGGAGTGGTGCCATAACGATAGAATCAGTTTCGCTGGAACAACCGGCAAGTAAAGCTGAAGCGACTAGGCCAATCAAAAGTGTTTTCCGCAACTGCATGTTAATCGTTTCCTTTCTACGTTATGTTATGAATTAATTAGACACGTTATTCAGTTTAAGGGTAAGGAGACCTTTAAGGGTCTGTGATCCTTCACTATCTAGCCCTTGTGTATATGCAGCTTTAGCGCCTGCTATATCACCTTTTTGAAGTAATGCATCCCCACGAACATCTTGTGCAGCAGCCTGCCATGATTTCGCTTTAATATTACCAATAGACGCTAGCGCTGCATCTGCATTACCAAGCGCAAGTTGTACTCTAGCTAAACGCAAATTAATTAAATCTGCCATATCTTCCGTTTTGGCTTTCTCTAAAGCATTTGCTAATGACTTTTCAGCCATTGCTAAGTCGCCTTTATCAACCGCGACCTGAGCCAGTTCTAAACCAATCATCGCGCTATAAACATCATTGGTTTCTGCTGCAAATTTTTGTGCAGCCTCAATCCCTTGAGCTGAACCTGAGTGCAGTTGAGTGCTAACGTTTTCAAATTTTTGTGCGCTTTCTTGCAGTACATTCGTTTTATGAGACTGCCAATAGTTCCACCCAAAAACAGCACCAACACCTAAAACAAGCCCAACAACTAACGCAACACCATTATTAGCAAAAAAGCGTTTAATCGCATCAACTTGATCATTTTCGTTTGTATAGACTTCCACTTGTCTCTCCTTAACCTAACAGTTCAGCTAAACGCTGGGCTAAATGCTGTTGTGAAATCGTTTCTTGCTCACCTGTGCGCAAATCTTTAACACCAACTTGGTTATTTAAGATTTCATCATCGCCTAAAATCAAGGCAATTTTAGCGCCTTGTTTATCTGCGCGCGCTAATTGTTTCTTAAAATTACCGCCGCCGTGGTTTGTCATCACACGCAGTGTTGGTAACGCATCACGGACTTGTTCTGCTAACATTAACGCTGATTTTTGACTATTTTCACCAAATGATGCCAAATAAACATCGGTCACTGATTCATCAGCAGTAAAACTTGGGTTAAGGTCTTTAACTAATAAAACCATACGTTCCATACCCATTGCAAAACCAACTGCTGGTGTTGCACGACCACCCAACTGTTCAACTAGGCCATCATAACGACCACCGGCACATACTGTACCTTGTGAACCTAATGCCGTTGTTACCCATTCAAACACGGTGCGGTTATAATAATCAAGACCACGAACTAAGCGCTGATTGACACGATATCCAATACCTGCCGCATCCAATAATTTACATAAACCATCGAAATGCTCTCGCGATTCATCATCTAAATATTCAAACAATTCAGGTGCGTCATTAAGTAATGTCTGCACCTCTTTATTTTTCGAATCCAAGACACGCATTGGGTTGGTGTACATACGACGCTTGCAATCTTCATCGAGTTTATCTTTATGTTGCTCAAGGAACTCAACTAATGCTTCGCGATAACGTGCACGTGCTTCTAAAGAGCCAATCGAGTTCAACTCTAACGTGACATGTTCACTGATGCCTAAAGCACGCCACCAACGCGCAGTCATCATAATCACTTCAGCGTCAATATCAGGACCGGCTAGACCAAAAACTTCTGCCCCCAGCTGGTGAAATTGACGGTAACGCCCTTTTTGCGGACGTTCATGACGGAACATTGGCCCAAGATACCATAAACGCTGTTCCTGATTGTACAGCAAACCATGCTCTATACCTGCGCGGACACAACCGGCAGTATTTTCAGGGCGCAAAGTGAGGCTGATTGGCTCTTTATCGCTTTCTTGGCGATCGATAAAGGTATACATCTCTTTTTCAACCACATCGGTCACTTCACCAATTGCCCTACTAAATAGCGGGGTATGCTCTACAATCGGGGTACGAATTTCACTAAAGCTATATCCTTGTAAGATATTTTTAAGAACTGCTTCAATTTTCTGCCAGACTCGAGTGTCTGCCGGCAGGTAATCGTTCATGCCACGAACGGCCTGGATATTTTTTGCCACGTTATGTCTCTATTTTCAGAATCGAATAAACTCGATTATAAAAGCGAAATGTCATTGGGTTCAATCGACAAACAACAATATTCCTGCTCAATCGGGAATTATCTGTGCTTTTGCGATAGATAGCGTTAGTTTTTACTCTACAATATGCGGATTTAATAGGCTAAATAGAGATAAAAACAAAAACTGGCTCGCAAAGAGCCAGTTATTTGACAACTATTTTTCTATTTGGTTTATCTCTATGCGATTACTTTCATCCAGCATTGCTGCTTTTGCGCGAATTTTCGCCTCAAGCTGATCGATAATATTATCATTATCGAAACGCTCTTTCTGACGTTTACCGTCTTCATAGAAACCACTTTTCGTTTTAGCACCAGCGACACCAAGAGTGGATACCTCTGCCTCGCCGGGGCCATTGACCACACAACCGATGATTGAAACATCCATTGGGGTAATAATATCTTCTAAACGCTGTTCTAATGCGTTCACAGTACCAATAACATCAAACTCTTGGCGTGAACAAGTTGGACAAGCGATAAAGTTAATTCCACGAGAACGAATACGCAGTGATTTAAGAATATCAAAACCAACTTTGACTTCTTCAACAGGATCGGCTGCCAGAGAAATACGCAGCGTATCCCCGATCCCTTCAGATAACAGCATACCAAGACCAATTGCTGATTTTACTGAACCAGAACGAGCGCCACCGGCCTCAGTAATACCTAGGTGTAACGGCTGGTCAATTTTCTGGGCAAGAAGACGATATGAGCCAACGGCAAGAAAAACATCGGATGCTTTAACACTAACTTTAAACTGATCGAAGTTTAATCTATCTAAAATATCCACATGGCGCATTGCCGATTCAACTAATGCTTCAGGTGTGGGTTCACCATATTTCTCTTGAATATCTTTTTCAAGAGACCCCCCATTAACACCAATACGAATAGGGATATTGTAATGACGCGCACAGTCAACAACTTGACGGATACGCTCTTCACTACCAATGTTACCCGGGTTGATGCGTAAACAATCAACCCCATATTCCGCCACTTTTAATGCAATACGATAATCGAAGTGGATATCGGCAACCAAAGGTACATTAACCTGTTGCTTAATTAACTTAAATGCCTCGGCAGCATCCATCGTCGGAACAGAAACACGTACGATATCAACACCGACACGCTCTAATGACTGTATTTGGCGTACCGTTGCATCAACATCTGTCGTACGGGTATTGGTCATAGATTGAACGGCGATAGGTGCACCATCGCCAATAGGGACTTTACCTACATATATTCGGGTGGATTTACGTCTTTTAATCGGTGATTCATTATGCATTTTAATTTAACTCTCCGGACATCCATGTGCTCTTAAACACTGTTGTGTAGTAATAATCATTGCTTCAATTATCACTATACACAAAAACGCAAACTGCAAACTATCACATTTGATGTTTTAGGATACAGTTTACGTCTTCAATTCTTCGCTTTATACCTTGGCCTTATGCTTCAGGGACTTTCAATTTAGCAGGGCGATTTGCCTTAATAAAACGACTTAAATCAACAACATTACCATTGAACTGTGCATCCACGTTTGCTGGCGCACCAATATTTAAACGGTAAGGAGGAGTACCTTGTAAGTCGAGCTTATCGCCATTATTTTTTGTGCCACTAAACAAAATTTTATTATTAGCATCACGGACTTCAAGCCAGCATGGGCCTTTAAAACTCATCACTAATGCATCTTGAACCACAGGAGCGGCTTCAGGCTCATCATGAGTTTGAGCGCGATCGACTGTGACAGTTGTATTGGGTGCGTTTGGTAATGGCACTGTTTTAACAGGCTGCGATTCCATGACTTGAGTATCGATAGGTTGTGCGGGTGCTAAATCAATCGGTGTACTTTCCGCGGTCAGTGGCGCATTAATTGCAGAATTATCAGGAACGTCGCTCGGCGATTCGGTTGAGTTTTCAACATTGTTTTGTTGAGAAAGGATCAAATCATTTTGATTTGCCATCGTCGTTAACTCACTTTTTTGTGCCTGATGATCTTGCCACCACCACACACCGACCATTGCAATTAATAAAATCACAATCAGCCAAGTGACTTTCATTAGCCAGCCTTCACGTTTCTTACGTTTTTTACCTAACGAATAGCTTTGCATAGATGAAACCGTTGACACTGCAATCGGCTCATCGGTTTTTAATAACGCGTTTAATTCACTTTCAGCGACATTTACCATGCGCGCATACAGACGCATATAACCGCGCAAAAACGTGGGTTCAACACCAGCAGGCTTTATATCTTCATCGATTTCTCTTACCGTACTCACCTTAAGACAAAGACGCTCAGCGACCGCCTCTTGCGTGAGCCCCATACGCTCACGAGCCTGAGATAATAGTTTTCCTACAGTGATTGGGGTTTGTTCGGTATTGTTATCGATAGTCATTTGCTGGCAACACTGTTTCCGAGTGAATGAAATATAAAGCTATTTATCCTAAGCTTTATTCGTAATAATCCTAATGTGACAATTAAATTAATATCATCACCTACAAAACATTGTAGGTGATGAGGGGCATTTTGCCTATCCATAAAATGATCTAAATGATAACTAGACCAAATGTTTAACACTCAACTATTAACATCAGACTGCTTTAACCTTGATAGGTTCCCCAGCCATGCGTTTTTTCAATGTCCGTTTTGTTCTGTCAATCACTTCACCCGCTAATTGACCACACGCGGCATCTATATCATCACCGCGAGTTTTACGCACTATCGTTGTAAAACCATACTCCATTAACACCTTAGAAAAACGGTCAATACGACTATTTGAGCTGCGACCATAAGGTGCTCCTGGGAACGGGTTCCAAGGGATCAAATTGATTTTACTTGGCGTATCTTTTAAGCATTCCGCTAATTGATGCGCTTGTTCAGTACTATCATTAATATGATCAAGCATCACATATTCCACAGTAACGCGGCCACCATTAGCATTCGATTTTGCAAGATAGCGCCTAACACTGCTTAAAAAGGTTTCAATATTGTACTTTTTATTAATTGGCACAATATCATCACGCACATCGTCGGTTGGCGCATGCAATGAAATTGCTAAAGCCACATCAATCATATCGCCGAGTTTATCTAAAGCAGGCACAACACCCGAGGTTGATAAGGTGACACGACGTTTAGATAAGCCAAAACCGAAATCATCCATCATGATTTCCATTGCTGGCACGACATTATTTAGGTTCAATAATGGTTCGCCCATTCCCATCATCACTACATTGGTGATTGGACGACGACCACTGGATTTCAACGAACCAATAATTTTTGCAGCACGCCAAACTTGCCCAATAATTTCTGAGACACGTAAGTTACGGTTAAACCCTTGCTGTGCGGTTGAGCAGAATTTACATTCCAGAGCACAACCTACTTGTGAAGAAACACATAAGGTTGCACGATCATCTTCTGGGATATAAACCGTTTCGACCTGTTGGTCACCCACAGTGATCGCCCACTTAATTGTGCCATCCGCAGAACGCTGTTCTTCGGCAACTTCCGGTGCACGGATTTCAGCGACTTCCTTCAGTTTCGCTCTTAGAACTTTGTTGATATCTGTCATTTGATCAAAATCGTCATAACAGTAGTGATAAATCCATTTCATTACTTGGTCAGCACGGAATGGTTTTTCACCCATTTGCGCGAAGAATTCACGCATCTGCTTACGATTTAGATCCAGCAGGTTAATTTTTTGTGAGTTAGTTTCTGGTATGACAGAAATAGCTGAGGAAGTTGCACATTGTGCACTAGTAGTCATGTCGGACATTTTGAGTTGCCTCGTTGTTACACTTTCGGCGAGTGCTATTAAAATAGCACAACGTTAATAATAAAATCGCCCTGTTAACAATTATATTAACAGGGCGACGCATTGTACAAACTTTATAGGAATAATGCTAATGCATTACACCAGTTTATCACTTAGCGTGGGCAGATTTCATCTTCTGCAAAAAAATACGCGATTTCGCGGTTTGCTGATTCGATAGAATCTGAACCGTGAACGGCGTTTTCAGTGAAGCTATCTGCATAATCAGCACGCAGTGTACCTGCTAGCGCGTTATCTGGATTAGTTGCACCCATTAGGTCACGGTGACGTTGAACTGCATTTTCACCTTCAAGAACTTGCAACATGATTGGACCAGAAGTCATGAACTCAACCAGACCTTCGAAGAAAGGACGGCCTTTGTGTTCCGCGTAAAAACCTTCTGCTTGTTCACGGGTCAAATGCAGCATTTTGGCGGCAACGATTGAAAAACCAGCGCTTTCAAAGCGGTGATAAATTGCACCAATTGCGTTTTTCTTCACTGCGTTTGGCTTAATAATAGAAAATGTACGTTGAACCGTCATAAATAACCTCTTTAGCGATATCGTGACTTTTACCCTGCGTTCTCAACTTTTCTTCAAGTAAATCAAAACGGAAAGTAGATGTCAGTTGTAGTTTTTTATAATGTATACTCGTAATACTTCCAGTTGCAGCCTTGTTGGTTGCATCTTGAATACTTTAGAGCATCTATATTCTGATGACCAGCACCAGAAAATAAGGCGTTGATTATAGGGGCTACGATTACAATTTCCTACAGTCACATCAACATTTTGTTAAACTTTTTATAGCAAAAAACACTATTTTTTTGGCTAAGTCACACTTTTAATTTGCTACTTCACTTTAAAGTCCACTGACGTGACTTGTCCACCCAAATCTAAAACCGATATCTGATAGCTACCCGATTTCTCCAGTGTCAATAAAATAGTGCCATTATGGTTAGTTTCTTGAACTTGTTCTCCATTTAAAAACCACCACTGACGACCTTGCCCACCTTGAGTGACTAAACGCAGATCTAAACTCGTTTTTCCCGGTAATCGCTGTAACACTTCTCCGCTACGAACGCCTGATATCAGTAGTGGTGGCATTTCAGCCCGTAACGGAGGACATTCAGGATCTGCTTTTGGTAAACGATTTATCCTTTTTTCACCAACAGGCAACCATGACTCTAAGGTTATCGGCCATAAATGGATCTCTTTTTCGGTTGCATTTGGGCAATCTGAAGCAACTTGCAAACCTTGACTGTTAACCCACACCTTTTGGCGTAAACCAAGCAAAGATTCTTGATCCTTAGCCATCAATGTCGGTGGAATAGTATTATCTAAAATCCAACTCAAGCGACGCTGCCGGCAATTGCTATCTTCTTTTGGCAGTGTAGTGCCACTTGGCCAACAAATCACCGCTTGACTGACACTAGCTGGCCGCGGATCTTTTGGCATCGATAGATGAGATTGATATAAACGAGCCAGTAATAGGTTATTGACTTGATTCATAATCGGGATCGCGGTTGCATAACCATACTGCCCCGCTACAGGCGTGCCATCAGGCCGCCCCACCCAAACGCCTATTGTATAGCGAGGGTTCACACCGATAGCCCATGCATCGCGGTAGCCATAACTCGTTCCCGTTTTCCACGCTAAATTGACTTGCGCGGTTAAACTACTATCCGGCACAGGACGCGCTTCGCCGCCCATAATACGACGAATAATCCATGCTGCCCCCGGTGACATTAATTGGCGATCACGCAATACGTCTGTGGGTCGATAACGTAAAGGCGATACCTTACCTTGACGAGCAAAGCCGCTATAAGCAGACACTAAATCATCCATGCGAGCCGCTGTTCCGCCTAAAATCAGTGATAAATTAGGTTCACTCGCTAATGGGAAACGTAATTCAGTACCTACGTTACGTAATTTAGCCGTAAAACGCTTACTGCCATAAACATCAAGTACTTGTACAACGGGTAAGTTCAAGGAGCGTACTAATGCATCACTGACACTTACTGGACCATTAAATCCAGTATCAAAATTGCCCGGTCGATAATCATCAAAACGCCGCGGCACATCTTGCAGTAATGACTCTGCATGGATCAAACCATCATCCATTGCCAATGCATATAAAAATGGTTTTAACGTAGAGCCTGGTGAACGCCATGCCGTGATCATATCAACATGGCCAAAACGGCTATTATCTTGGAAATCAATTGAGCCAATATACGCTTTTACACTCATATCGGTATGATCGACCACCAGCAGCCCCAGTGATGTCTGTTTTGGCAACTGATTTTTCCAATTCATTGCCATATCTTCTAATTGACGCTGTAGCCCTGCATCAATAGTTGTTTCAATGATTGAGTCTTGAACATCTTTGACGACGCGTCGTGCCAGTAATGGCGCTGAATTTGGACTTTTACGCGGTGCCAACCAAATTTGTTCTTGTTTAATATCCGTTATTTTCTCTATCGGCCAAACTTGATACTCAGCCAATCTATCAAGTACTTTGTCACGCGCTGCTTGAGCCCTTAAGGGATAGCGATCTGGCCTTAGACGACTTGGTGCTTGAGGTAGCACAGCAAACAATGCCGCCTCCCCAGAGGTTAATTTATCAGGTGCTTTATTCAAATATACCCAACTCGCCGCACCTATTCCTTCAATCGTTCCGCCATAGGGTGCACGATTGAGATACATTTCTAATATTTCATTTTTTGAATAATGATATTCAAGCTGAGCTGTTCGCCATAGTTGCTTTAATTTACCCGTGACTGTTCTATCGTGAGGATCAACTAGCCGCGCCACCTGCATCGATATCGTGCTACCACCCGAAATAATGCGCCCAGAACTGACGTCCTGCCATAATGCTCTGAGTAATGAGAAAGGATTAACCCCCGGATGGTTATAAAAGTGACGATCTTCGTAGGTGAGTAACGCTTCAATAAATTCAGGTGAGACCTCATCTAATTTTACCGGATAACGCCATATTCCCTCTTTATCCGCAAAGCGCCAAAGCGGTGTGCCATCTGCGGCAACTACCGTGCGTGCCATCTCAATTTGTTTGATGGGTAATGGCCATATTTTATCAGCCAATACAAACAAGAGAGGCAAAAAAATCACCAAGAAGAGCAAAGTCAACCCAGTGCGTCGTAACCCTTTTTTCATAGATGGATGTACCGCAAAGAAATAGCCCTTATACTCGTCATACTTATAACTCACAGTATAAGGGCTTGCTCAAGATTAACGAACGATTTCTAGTTGACCATTAGCATTACCAACAGCACGCCATTCAGGAACATACATTGATTCCACTTGTGGAACTGGAACATTGTAGACGCCTGGGGTTACTGCACGCGCTAAATACACTAATGTCGTTGGCTTATATTGCTGAACTTCAACAGCAGCAACAAAACGGTCATCACGATATTCCATGTGACTAATTTGTGCTTGCTGCATGTCATCAATCACTTCTTGTAAGTTCGGTGCCGTTTCACTGAGATTAGCACTACTATTAGCAAGGTTTTGATTTTCTAATTCTAAACCTGCTGGCAGTAAATCAACCACTAATGCATCAGGTACTCTTTGAGTCGCACTGACGTCTAATTTAACCACCACCATTTCACCCGTTCTTAAACGATCAAGTGAAATTGGCTTACCTTGTAAATCTAAATAGGTACGTTTTACATTCAGTACGTTAGAACTTGGACTCGGTGTATACATCGGATAACCCACGACGTTCACACGACTATATAATGTGTTGGTACCCGTATTTTCAATGCTATAACCTGTTTGCAGTTGCTCTTTAGTTAAAAATTCATTGACTGGTTTGTCTGAAGACATCGGTGGTTGTTGACCGTTGATCACCGCTTTCCATGGTGACTCCGTATCATTGACATAATAACGACCTGCTAAGTACAACGCGTTACTTTCTTGAGTTGAGAAGTATTGCTGTGATACTAGGTTATTTGACAATGTTTGCAATTTTTGGTCACGTGATTTCGGCATCAATTGATGTTCATTCAGTAAGGCGACAATCAATGCATCATCACGAATTATTGAACCATAATCACCATCATAGCTGTAACGAGCTCGTTGTTTTTTCAAACCATCAACAATTGCGCTATCACCGCGTGTTTTATCTCCCATCAAGTTCAGTGCAACACCCAATTGAACCAGTGATAAGCCACTATTAGCTTCATTGGCTCTTGAGTACAGTTGACGTAACGCGCCTAAAGGTGCTTTTTGTTGAGTTGCTAATACTAAACCAGCGTAAGATTGCGCGGCAAAACGCGATGCGGCTTGGTTATCAGTATATGGATAGTTAATTTGATTGCCATCTTGCAAATAGCTTAAGAGGCGGTTGTTTGCGTTAGCAATAGCGTCTTGAGGTACTGAATAACCACGTTGGTTTGCTCGATTTAAGAAATCTGCTGCATATGCAGTTAGCCAATATTCCTCATTGCCATTACGATCCCATAAAGCGAATCCCCCATCGGTACGTTGCATACTTAATAAATGTGGAATACCAACTTCAATTGCCTTACGACGGTCTTCATCCGTTTGCGACTTCACACCCAACTTAGACAGCTCTGCCTGTGAAGAATACAATGATGGATATAAACCACTGATGGTTTGTTCAAGACAACCATATGGATAGGCAAATAGCTCACGAATATAACGAGCAATTTGTAATGGCGGACGGCTAGTTAACAGAACCTGCCCTTCTAGGGTGTCCGTTGATAAGCCACGTAAATCCTCTATTGGTAATGACCACTGCTCACCCGGTTCAACCGCAATCGCATAAGAAATCGTTTCTGCTGGTTGTGCTGGGCGAACACCCACTTTCCAACTATTGCTGTATTCTTTCAATGATTCACCCGGCAAATTAATACCATTGATTGTCATTGAAACTTCACCTTCGCCATACCCATAATCAGCACTGACAGGTAAAGTGATAGTGGTACGCTTGCCTTTAACTAATGACAGTTCTTTTGATGTAGGCCCTTCTAATTTCACCATACCTGATGCTTTGAAGGTTACCGTAACATTTTGCGTATTATCCGTGGTATTGGTTAAATCTAAAGCAAAGTATGATTTATCACCACCAGCCATAAAACGCGGCATAGACATTTGTGTTACTAATGGTGCAGCAACAACCACTTTACTGTCCGCATGGCCAAAGTCTTTTTCATTCCACGCTTGTGCCATTACACGTAATTCGCCATTAAAATCAGGAATTGCCAGTGTAATTTCACCTTCACCGTTTTTATCTAATGTTACAGGTTTAGCTTGCTCTGCAATGATTTGGACTTCGGTCAATGGTTTTAGGCCACCACGTTCTAACGCCGCATCTTCACTGTCACCACCAAAACGTAAACTCGCTAATTTGCCTTGTCCTTCAATCAGATGACCATATACATCATATTGGTCAACGCTATAGCGTTTGCGGCCAAAGAAGGCATCATACGGATCAGGGGTTTTAAAATCAGTGATATTTAATACACCTGTATCAACAGCAGACAATAAGACGTTAACTTGTTCAGGCAAAGGCTTACCATCTTGCGCCGTTGCTTTCACTTTCACAGTCAGATCTTGATTTGGTCGCATCTTAGTCGGTGCATTCAACGTTAAACCAATTTTACGGTTTTCATCTGCCAATGGCACATGAAGTACGCCGATCGCACGTTTCACTGTCGCCTCTTTTGAATCATCTCCCGGACGTACAACTACGGCTGTGATATAGAGGTCATGACGTGCCCATTCTTTGTTTACAGGAACGTCGATTTCCATGCCTTTTTCAGGCACATCAATTTCTTGCCACCACAGTGGGCCACTACTTGATTCAAGTAAAATATAACCTTTACCTGCTTTAGGCGATTCAATGTGAACTTTTGCTTTTTCTCCCGGTAAATAAGCCGGTTTATTCAAACTGAGTTTGACCTGATCAGGACGTACGGCACCATTACCACCTACGTTATCTTGCCACGAATATCCAGCCCAAAACTGTATGCTGCTGACTAATTTGTTATCTTCATTTATCACTTCAAGACGGAAAGAGCCCCAATCAACGGGGAACGAGACTTTTGCAGTACCCTCTTTTTCAATCTTGATGTTTTCATTTGCCATCACCAAATCTTTTTGATCGTAATTTGATGTCCAGCCGCCACTTTCTGACCAACTCCAAAAATAGTCACGACGCTCATAGACAAGACGAGTCGTTAAATTTTCAGCTGATAATTTATTTCCTGCGGCATCAGCAAAGACCAATTCGAACTCAGCAAGTGAGTTTTCATCAACATTGTAGCGTTTGCTATAACGACCTGTACGATAGTCATAAATTTCTTTTTTATTGAACAGAGGGCGAATACCCACTAAGGCATTTGCAGGCCATACTGACTGTTCGGCACGACGCGTGACAGGTCTACCACCCGCTTCCAACAAACTCGCTTGAGCGACAACCTTAATTGGTGAACGCAGCGATTCCCAATTGCTTTGTGGAACGGCAATGACGGTTTCCCCGCTATCATTCAAGGTCAGATCGAATTCATCCAACTTGCGTTGCAGCCCTTCTTCACTTTCAAAACCAAACTCAAAGCCCGGTAATTTAGCAACAGCTTCACGATCAGGACGGATCAATATTTGCCCTTGTAATTCATTACCAGCTGCTGGTGCGCCATATAAATAACGCCCTTGAATATCAAATTCGACAGGTTGGTTGTTCAGTATCGGTTTGTCTTGTGCCGTAATGTCTAATGCCATACGCTCAGGCATAAAATCTTCGACATTAAACTTGTAGTAACGCAGAGGTGAGCCATCACCTAAATCAAAACGTAATGACCAATTACCTGTTTCTGCTGATTTTGGGATCTCATACTGATATTGATACAAACCATTTTGATCTTTTTCAGGCTGCCACACAAAACTTCTAACCACTTGGCCATCGGTTTTTAATACATCGACTTTGACTGGCTGTGCTTTGATTGGGTTTCCATCACCATCACGCAATAAACCATTAACCAGTAACAGCTCACCTGGACGATACAGATCACGAGGACCAAATACAAAAAACTGTTTCGCATAACCCACTGGACCTGAAATATCAAATTCAGATAAATCAAGCGCAGGTTGGGTCAGGTCAATCATACTTGTTTGACCATTTAAAGTTGCCAGAAGTAATTTCCCTCCAGCTAATTTATCTAATTTGGCGTGGCCCTCACCATCGGTCGTCGCCTTATTCACTAACTGGCCTTTCTCATCCAGTATGCGTAACTCAACCCCTTTTAATGCGGAGCCTTTTGCCAATGATTGTGTAAATACATCAACTTGGTCTTGATAGCTGTGTAGTGACACACCGATATCACTCAGTGTAAATACCGTTGCAGGGAATTGATAACTATAGCTACCCGCCTTTTGCATGATCGCTAAATAGACACCATCTTGTTGCAATTCTTTGATATCTTTTAACGGTAATAAAATATTCTGGCGAGTATTCTTTTCTGGGTTGAGATCAAAACGGCCTGTATAGGCTAATTTGACCTTATCGAGAAACTCTTCTGAATACCAATATTCGTAATTACTACGGTATTGCCACATTGCTAAAAATTGCGGGAGCTGCTCTTCATCAATGCGGAAAAAGTTAACATCAACTTTATCAACATTAAGCGCCATCACAGGTAGCCCTTGCGCAACTTTACTTGGTAATAAAGAACCTTTGCTAGCAAAACCCACGGTAGGGATAATTTGAGCAGTTTGGATTTTTTTCTCAAATGGCGCAGTGATTGTACGCTCATTAACCGCTTTGATCCCCGTATTAACGGTTAAATTTAGCTCTCTTGAAGGAGGTAAGTGGCGAAAGCGTAACTCCATCTGATTATCAGAGAGTTCCCATGCTCCATCTAGCTTTCCTGTTTTTACATCAATGAGATTCAAAAACTGACTAAAATCTTGGTTTGGCTCTAGAGGCACAGAGAAAGTCACCACCATTGCGCTGGCACCGTCTAATTGCAGTTCAGATGCATCGAGGATGGTCACATCTTTACCAGCATAGCGTTTGATCATCTCTTCTTTTGAAAGTTTCGCTGCCGTTTTGTTTTCTGCCGCAACTGGTGCGGTCTTAGTTTGATTTTCTGCCGCTGAATTTTTTTCAGTCGCGACATTGGTTTCTTTTTTGCTTGTATCGTCTGTATTATCACAACCCGTTAATGCAATGACAGATGCAAGAGCCGCTGCAATATAACGTTTTTTTGTTTTTAAACCCGCCAATGAAGCCCAACTAAAATGTTGATTCATGACCGACTCTTCCTTTTATAGTTAAATTTATTGAGCTGTACTTCCAATCAATATGTTGAAAGCAACAAAAATTTTGACCTGATAATAAAAATAGGCGAAGACTGAAATAGTTTGTATCAATCGGTTGTATAATTTAACAGAGAGGGGACCTAGCACCTATCAGACAAAACGGAAAAATAGCGTGATATTCTGTGTAATTAGTTATTATATTTCTTTAAATTAAATAAATTATTATTACTCACAGCCTGTATATTGTATTCATTGCACTTAAAATAATTAAGCCAGTTACAAAGACTCAGCCTCTAAATCAAGTAACACATAAGCATCCTATTTATACTCAAAATAACTCGGGGTTTAGCTAGCAGGCAGCAAGTGAGTGTGACGCTAGAGAACCCTAGAAAACGATGTGACTAGTGCGAAAAAATGTAGTCAATACCGACTGTAATTTTAATTATGCCTTGCATAACAAAAACTTATGCTTAAACCTTACTTTCTTAGCAATAGCTAAACAAAGCATAACTATTCATATTATTGTAGCGAAATAAGATCTTCTCGGCTTAACCCAGTACTTTCCATGATGAGTTCAAGACTAATACCATTTTTTAAAAGGGCTCTGGCTGTAGCGAGATTCGCCTCATATTTACCTTTCTCAATTCCTTTTTCGATTCCTTTTTCAATTCCTTCTTCTAGACCTTGCTGATGCCCTTTCTCCCAGCCCACTTTTATGCCTTTATCTTGCAAACGTTGTGCGATACTCATAATAGCCTCTTGATATTTTTCAACCTGATCACATAATTGTTGAACCACTTCCTCAACATTTGGTGTATCTATCGTAGCAAATAAATAATTGAGAATAGTGATGACATCGCTATCAGTATTATAGTTGCGATTGATCGCTTGGGCTATTAAAGATATTACGTGTTCATTTTTATCTCGCAAATGTTTATGTTTCATCACCAATTCCATAATCGCCACCTTACGGAAATTGATAAAATCATTATCATCCACCACCGTTACATCAACCAAAGGAAAACAGCCTGTATATAACTGGTTTGCGACACTCGCTAATGGGAAGCAATCTGTCCATAGTTGCGAATAAGGGTAAGGAGAAGTATCTCCATGGTAGAACAAGATAGGCACAACTAGCGGTAAATCTTTATGCCCTTGTTGCAAGTGTTGATTCATCGCCAAAAAAGCGTAGTGCATTAATCGCCATGCCATTAACTTATCTGGAGTTGATTGATGCTCAACAAGTAAGTAAATATACCCGTCACCTTCTGTCGTTTGCACCGAGTACAACACATCAGATAACCGTGAGCGTAACTGTTTATCGACAAAAGAGGAGTTCGTTAATGTGAGCGTGTTAAAATCACATAACGTACTAATGTGTTCTGGTAAATGAAAGTGAAAAAAATCTTTAGCATTCTCGACCTGAGACATAAAACTTTTAAATGCTGCATCGTGGACTGAATGTTTGTGTGCCTTCTTCATTACTGAGCCTTATCTGCGCAAACCAGTCAACAATGCATATTGTTTGTGGCTGCTTTAGGTTATCACTGTAGAAGGGTAATCGTGTTTCAAATGACTGCTAATCTCGTAATACAGCAATATTTATTGCTAACGCTATTTTCCATAGATAAATACCCTAAATAATTCAAGTTGCAGCTAGGCGATAAGTGAACGTAATCGACATCGCTGTAACTTGAAGTATGACGGGTATAGACGATGTGCCCCACTGCTTGTCATTGCCCGAAAAGCGTATCATTAGGAGTATAAAAGAGTCATTAATCGCTCAGTTAACTTAGCGCTAAAGTTTCTCCGAAAAAAATTAAATTTGGCGTTTATAGAGGATCACAACTGATGGTGGGATAATGGGTTCTTACCGAACCCATGACTGTATTTATTTGGTATTTTTAACTGGGATGGTATCACGTAACCAACTGCCTAATTTACGTTGGTAAAAAGGCTCAATATGCTCAGTGATAAAATGGCTAATCCCTTTTTCTGCTTCATTGACTAAGCAGAAATCAATAGACTCATTATCTTCTAGGTAATCACAAGCTAAGGTGCCAGCCTGATGAATAATTTCATCAATATTTTCAGTCCCCGGAACAAACTCTAACGCGACCATTAAAATAGCTTCACCACTATCATGGTTCTCTTCTTGAGCGGACACAATAAAAGCACGACGTACAACTTTATGTTGTTTAAAACACGCTATTAATGCTTCAGTCAATGCTGCGGGTTCATTTTCTAGCGCACTTAGCTTTAATGATGAACCTTGGGGAATAGTTAATTCAGTAAATTCGATCTCATTGTCAGCGTTCGATAAATGATTATTTTCAGATTGCTGCGACATATCGATGCCCTATAGGAAATATAAAAATGATGGCAACTATAATAAAAAAACAGGCACAAAAAGTCGCCCTTTTCATGCCTGTTTATTGATTTTAATACTGCTTAGCCTGCTTTTTTAACTAACAAATTCGCAATAGTTCTAACACCAATCCCTGTAGCCCCTTCAGCCCACAGGCTCACCGGTGATTTACGATAAGTTGCAGAACAATCGATATGGATCCAGTTTTGGCGATAGTTTTCAACAAAATGAGATAAAAATGCCGCTGCGGTACTCGCACCTGCGGTATGAGATGGCGCAGCAATATTATTTAGATCAGCAAAACCCGATGGCAATTGCTGACGGTGAAACTCAGCTAATGGTAAACGCCAGAATAATTCATGTTCCAATTCTGAGGAATCCATTAATTCCGCAACAAATTTATCGTCAAAGCTAAGAACTGAATGGTAATCATTACCTACCGCAGTTTTTGCCGCCCCAGTCAATGTTGCTGCATCAATAATTAAGGATGGCTTTTCTTTACATGCATCAATTAAACCATCAGCAAGAACTAAACGACCTTCTGCATCAGTATTCATCACTTCAACAGATTTACCGTTACGATAACGAATAATATCGCCTAATTTAAACGCATTACTGCTTACCATGTTATCTGCTAAGCAAAGGAACAATTTAACACGTTTTTTCAATCCACGTTTAATCGCTAATGCCAACGAACCCACTAATGTTGCTGCTCCGCCCATATCTGCTTTCATTGAATTCATTGAGGAAGAAGGTTTAATACTGTATCCCCCTGAATCGAAAGTAATCCCTTTTCCTACTAGGCAGGCAAATACAGGCGCATTCGCATTCCCCGTTGGGTTGTAATCTAGTGCTAACAACGCCGGTGGGCGATTTGAACCACGGCCAACTGTGTGGATCCCCGCATAACCTTGTTCAACTAAATCATCACCTTTTATAATGCGATAGCTAATATTTTCTGCACCCACATGACATAACAAATCAATGGCACGTTGTGCTAACTGCTCAGGGCCCAATTCTTCCGCTGGCGCATTGATCACATCGCGTACCCAATCAATGGTACGGATACGGTTTTCTAATTCTTTACGCTCCGCATCGGCGAGTACTGGCCATTCAATCGTTCTCGCCCCTTTTGGCGCTCTAAAACCTTGCCAAAATGCCCAACTTTTTTCCAGATCCCAACCGTCACCAATAAGGGATACGTTGCGAATACCTTGGCTATCTAATTTGCGTCCCGCACTTTGCACCGCACATAGCTTACCCGGATGTTTTAAGTGGATAGTGATCCCTTTATCACCAGAGCTGATTAAAGCGCCTTCACCCCAACACGGTGCTGCTGCTTCAAATGAAATCATTACTGGCATAATTTGTTTTGTCATCGTTTCTCTCACTTTAGCTATTGTTGCGAGTAACTTTATCAATTTTTACCCGCTGATATGAGTAACTTAACCGATTCGCGGTCAAACAGATATCAATATAGTGCTGATTAAATGGAAAAACCGGACTACAAGTCCGGTTTACTCACTTAACGGAATAGTTATTCGAATTCATCCAGCCAAACTAATAAAATCGCTTCCAAGATCTTTTCGTTCGATTTTTGAGGATCATCATCAAAATCGTCTAAATCACATATCCATTGATGCATGTCTGTAAAGCGAACTGTTTTTGGATCCACATCAGGATAGGCATCATACAGTGCTTCGCCAATTTCTCGGCTATTTGACCATTTTAGGCTCATATTCGCTTCTCCGTGCAGTTGAATTAATGCTCACGAGCATGGTTAATCGTGTATTTAGGAATTTCGACCACTAAATCTTCATCTGAAACTCTCGCTTGGCAGCTCAAACGGCTTTCTGGCTCTAATCCCCATGCTTTATCCAACATGTCATCTTCTAATTCACTACTTTCTTCCAGTGAATCAAATCCCTCGCGAACAATACAATGGCAAGTTGTACAAGCACATGATTTTTCACATGCATGTTCAAGTTCAATACCAATACGTAATGCAGCATCTAAAATTGACTCACCGTCTAGTGCATCAACAACCGCACCTTCCGGACATAATTCAGTATGAGGTAAAAAAACTATTTTAGGCATAATTATATCTCATCCACAGAATGGCCTGACAGCGCCTGACGAATAGAAGCATCCATTCGGCGAGCCGCAAACCCCTGTGTTTGCTTATCCAGTTGTTTAATGGCATTTTCAATTGTGGTAGGGTCTGTACCTTCTACCGCTTCAATTAATGCATTGACTGCATTATCAATCGCTGACTCTTCGTCGGTAGTCAATAAATTAGCATCTTGCTCTAATGCACTAGTCAGGCTTTCAAGCACTCTGGCAGCTTCAACTTTTTGTTCTGCCAAACGGCGCGCATTAAAATCATCTTGCGCATTAGACATCGAGTCTTTAATCATGTTGGAAATTTCAGTGTCAGTTAAACCGTATGAAGGTTTTACCTGAATAGAGGCGGCAACACCTGTTGATTTTTCCATTGCACTCACACTCAGTAGACCATCTGCATCAACTTGAAAGGTAACTCGTATATGTGCACCACCCGCTGGCATAGCAGGAATGTCACGAAGGGCGAAGCGCGCAAGTGAACGGCAATCAGAAACCATTTCACGCTCACCTTGTACCACATGCACCGTCATTGCTGTTTGGCCATCTTTGAATGTGGTGAATTCTTGTGCTCGGGCTACAGGGATCGTGGTATTGCGTGGGATCACTTTTTCCACTAATCCCCCCATAGTTTCAAGACCTAAAGATAGCGGAATAACATCCAGTAGTAGCATGTCACTATCTGGTTTATTACCTACTAAAATATCAGCCTGAATTGCTGCGCCAATCGCAACCACTTTATCAGGATCAATTGAGGTTAAAGGTAACTTACCAAAAAATTCACCCACTTTATCTCTAACTAATGGAACACGAGTCGACCCCCCAACCATCACAACATTGAGTACCTCTTCGGCGTCTACTTGAGCATCTTTCAACGCACGTCTGCATGCCATGAGTGTACGCTTTACATGTTTTTCTATTAGTTGCTCAAACTGTGCACGATGAATTTCGCCCTGCCATTGTGGCAACGATATTTGTACGCTATCTGTATCACTCAGCGCAATTTTCGCTTCAGTTGCCGCATTGAGTAGTTGACGGTTTAAACGGTGATCCCCTTGGCTAACAATGCCCGCTTGTTCAGCGATCCATTCCGCCAATACTTGGTCAAAATCATCACCACCTAATGCAGTATCGCCGCCCGTTGCAAGCACTTCAAATACACCACGACTTAAACGTAAGATAGAGACATCAAAGGTTCCACCGCCAAGGTCGTAAACGGCGATCACCCCTTCTTGCCCTGAGTCAAGACCATAGGCGATAGCCGCCGCAGTTGGTTCGTTTAACAAGCGCAATACATGTAATCCAGCCAAGCGAGCTGCATCTTTGGTACCTTGACGTTGGGCATCATCAAAATAAGCAGGAACGGTGATCACAACACCATCCATTTCACCACCTAACGTCTCTTCAGCTCTTTTAGCAAGCGCTTTTAATATGTCAGAAGAAACTTGAATAGGATCAACTTGCCCACAGACCGTTTGCATAAATGGTAAACCATTTTCACTCGCAGTGAGCTGATACGGTAAATCAGGATAGCGTTTTTGAATGTCGACCAATGAGCGTCCCAGTAGGCGTTTCACTGAAATAATCGTATTCACAGGATCAAGCTCTGCACGTTGTTTAGCTTCCCAGCCCACCTGTTTGTTATCAGCTTGATAATTCACCACTGATGGCAGTAAATAACGGCCTTCATGATCAGGCAATACCGCAGCTTCGCCACTGCGTACAGTAGCAATTAAAGAATGGGTGGTACCCAGATCTATTCCAGCAGCAAGCTTACGTTGATGCGGAGCAGCAGTCATACCTGGTTCACTGATTTGAAGTAAAGCCATAATTATTTCTCTTAAAAATCGTCCAGTAATCGCTCTTCGAGCTGCTCAGCTTGCTGCTGTAATCGGTCAAGAAAACGTAATTTACGCACAGTATCTGCGGCCTGCTCCCATTGCTCTTCATCAAGCTGCGTCACCATGATAGCCGAACGTGTCTTTTGCATTTGTTGTACATTTTTTATAAAATCCACAAGCAAATCAGCAGCATGAGCGTTGCTTTCGATATTATCGAGTTCTTCACGTAGCTCAAGTTGTTCCATCAAAAAAGCGGTGTCATGCATCGTATGCTGTTCATTATTAATATCAATACCTTGTAACAACAACATGTATTCTGCACGTTTTAATGGATGACGAAGAGCTTGATAAGCTGCGTTGATTGTTGCAGCTTGTTGGAGGGCTTGCATTTTTTCCTGTTCGGTACAGGTTGCATAACGATCTGGATGATATTGACGCTGTAACGATTGAAAACGTTGAACTAGTTGCTCGCTGTCTATCGTATAGCTAGGTGTAAATCCAAAAAGAGTAAAATAATCCATAAGTATTTAGTTTCTCGAACTGAAATACCAATGCAAATCCATGAAAACGACTTGTTATAAAGTGTCACGAAGAGTGCATTGGTCAAAATGTTGTCTATACTCGTCATGTTATAAATCACTCAGAGCATATAGAAAGTATTATACGTGAAAGCTTTCCCCACAACCGCATTCACTGCTGACATTGGGGTTATTAAATTTAAAACCTTCGTTCAAACCTTCTTTGACAAAATCCAGTTCAGTACCATCTAAATAGACGATGCTTTTACCATCAACGATGACTTTCACGCCTTTATCTTCAAAAACGGTATCTTCTTCATTGATCATATCAGCGAATTCGAGAATATAAGCCATACCTGAGCAGCCAGAAGTTCTAACACCAAGGCGTAAACCTTCGCCTTTACCTCTGCTCGCTAGAAAAGCTTGAATACGTTGCGCAGCGCTTTCTGTAAGAGAAATAGACATTGCAAACCTCACTATAGAAACAAACAAGGCAGATACTATTTTACGCTTAGTACCCACCCTAAAATATCATTATTTAGAGTATATACTGGCCTATAATGTAGCCGCATAGGTTTTATTTATTTATTAGTCCTGATGCGGCTCGTTGGCCTGTGTTAAAAGCCTTATTTGCCTTGGCGTTTGCTTTTATAATCCGCGATGGCAGCTTTAATTGCATCTTCAGCCAGAATTGAGCAGTGAATTTTCACTGGTGGCAATTCTAACTCTTCTGCGATAGCTGTGTTTTTAATTGATTCTGCTTCATCTAAGCTTTTGCCCTTCATCCACTCAGTCACCAGTGAACTGGATGCAATCGCAGAACCACAACCATAAGTTTTAAAGCGAGCATCTTCAATAATGCCTTCATCACTCACTTTGATTTGCAATTTCATTACGTCACCACACGCTGGCGCACCAACCATACCGCTGCCAACACTTGGGTCGTTATTATCGAATGAACCCACGTTGCGTGGATTTTCATAATGATCGATGACTTTTTCGCTATATGCCATTTTTAAACTCCTGAAGCTGTCTGATTAATGGTGAGACCATTCGATGCTGTTAAGATCTACGCCGTCTTTGAACATTTCCCACAATGGAGACAGTTCACGTAAGTGGCCAATTGCGCCATGAATCTGTTTGATTGCATAGTCAATTTCTTCTTCGGTTGTAAAGCGACCAAAGGAGAAACGAATTGAGCTGTGTGCTAGCTCATCATTCATTCCTAAAGCACGCAGAACATAAGAAGGTTCAAGGCTTGCGGATGTACATGCAGACCCCGAGGATACAGCCAAATCTTTAAGAGACATCATTAATGATTCACCTTCAACATAGTTGAAGCTGACGTTCAGAATGTGTGGCGCACCATTTTCTAAGTCACCATTTAGGTAAACTTCTTCGATATCTTTAATACCATTCCATAAACGCAGGCGCAGTTTACGCAGACGCGCGGATTCATCACTCATCTCTTCTTTGGCGATACGATAAGCTTCACCCATACCAACGATTTGGTGAACAGGTAATGTACCGGAACGCATACCGCGCTCATGACCACCACCATGTTGCTGTGCTTCAATACGAATACGAGGTTTGCGGCGCACATATAATGCACCAATACCCATAGGGCCATACAGTTTATGGGCGGAGAATGACATCAAATCAACTTTCAGAGCAGATAAGTCGATAGGCAATTTACCGACGCTTTGTGTCGCATCAACATGAAAAATAATGTTACGGCTGCGGCACATTTCACCAATAGCGGCGATATCTTGTACGACACCAATTTCATTATTCACATGCATGATAGAGACAAGGACAGTATCATCACGTAAAGCCGCTTCGAGTTCTTTCAGATCAATCAAACCATTACGTTGCGGGGAGAGATAAGTAACCTCAAAACCTTCACGTTCTAATTGGCGACAAGTATCTAAAACTGCTTTATGCTCAGTTTTACACGTGACAACATGCTTACCCTTCTTCTGATAGAAGTTCGCTGCACCTTTAATAGCTAAGTTATCTGACTCGGTCGCACCTGAAGTAAATACAATTTCACGTGGATCAGCATTCACTAGCTCAGCGATTTGATTACGTGCAATATCAACGGCTTCTTCTGCTTGCCAACCAAAACGGTGGGAACGCGAAGCGGGGTTACCAAAATTGCCGTCCATAGTTAGACATTGCATCATTTTTTCAGCAACACGAGGATCAACCGGTGTCGTTGCTGAATAATCAAGATAAATCGGTAATTTCATTGCTCACTTACTCCAAAAGACAAAATTGTCTTCATTTTCCAATGACGCATGTAACCCTCATTTGATGGCCTACTGCATCCACTGCTATTTATAGAATTATTTTATATTAAGCACGAACATTGATAATAGTTTCAGGTGATAAACCACCTAATGTAGCTCGACGTTTTTCGTTATCTTGTCGATCAGCAACATCCATGACTTCCTGATTTTTGACCAGCTCATCAAGGCTAATACTGCTTAGGAAGCTAGTGATCCTGTCACTTAAGTCACGCCACAGAGCATGTGTTAGGCAACGATCACCATTTTGGCAACCTTCTTTATTACCTTGACAACGCGTTGCATCAACAGATTCATCAACCGCCGCAATCACTTGAGCAACGAAAATCTGGTCTGCATCACGCCCTAATAGGTAACCACCACCTGGACCGCGAACACTCGCCACAAGATCGTTTTTACGTAAACGCGAGAAAAGCTGCTCAAGATAAGAGAGGGAAATTCCCTGACGCTCAGAAATATCAGCAAGAGGTACTGGACCTGACTGAGAGTGTAACGCGACATCAAGCATCGCGGTTACTGCGTAACGCCCTTTGGAAGTGAGTCTCATAACATATACTCCATGGTAAAATATAGCCTAATTGTGACATTCCTGACTAATTTAGTCAACTATTTACCTGACTAAAACACTCAGGTATTATCCACGGAGTTTTACACGTTATACTTCAAGGTGAAGCGCTGTTGAATACGCTGACTTCCACTAGTTACATAATTATTCTATGTCCCTAGTTGCACCTCGGATCATTTAGAGTGTAGCACTCACTTTTTTGCCCATTTTTCCATCGACGTTAAAATGCCACGTAATATATGTAGCTCTTGAGTTTCAATATGTGCACGTGTAAATAAGCGCCTTAACTTATTCATAATCATGCCTGGATGAGCTTTACGGATAAAGCCAGATTCATTCAATACACTTTCAAGATGCACATAGAAACGTTCAACATCTTCTGAAGGCGGGTATTCTACCTCATCCACTGACGAATTAAGCGTATTTTTTTCATCCATCGCTAGGTACGCCATACGAATTTCATAGCTCACCAGCTGTACAGCCATCGCTAAATTGAGCGAGCCATATTCAGGATTCGTTGGGATATATAAATGATACTGACACTTTTGTAGTTCTTCGTTGGTTAACCCTATTCTTTCGCGGCCAAAAATGATAGCGACCGGTGCTGTTTGTGCTTGCGCGATCGATTTTTCACCACATTCACGTGGGGCAACCATCGGCCAAGAAAGCGTGCGAGAACGAGCACTGGTACCAATCACTAACTTACAACCTTCTAATGCCTCATCGAGTGTCTCAACAATTGTCGCATTACCGATGACATCACTTGCTCCGGCAGAAAGTGCGATTGCATGTGAGTCAGGTTGTACTTGTGGTTTGACCAAGTAAAGATTGGAGAGTCCCATGGTTTTCATGGCACGAGCAGTAGAGCCCATATTCCCTGTGTGTGAGGTTTCAACAAGGATGATGCGGATGTTATCTAGCATGATTTAGTCGTTTTGATAAAAAATAATCGCAAGAGTCTAACACAAAATTGCTTATTGTGATGAACATCTATATAATCCGCCCACTCAAAGTTTTTCGTTCTTTAACATTCCAGTGGAAAAAGCCCATGCATCCGATGCTTAACATCGCCATACGTGCTGCACGTAAGGCCGGTAATCATATAGCTAAAAGCTATGAAACGCCTGATAATGTTCAAATCACTCAAAAAGGCACTAACGACTTTGTGACTAACGTTGACCGTGAATCAGAGCATTTGATTATCGAAGTCATCCGTAAGTCTTACCCAGATCACACTATCATCACAGAAGAAAGTGGTGAATTATTAGGTAAAGAAGATGAAATTCAATGGGTAATCGATCCACTGGATGGCACTACCAACTTCACAAAACGTTTCCCTCACTTTGCTGTATCTATTGCTGTCCGTATTAAGGGACGCACAGAAGTTGCTGTCGTTTACGACCCAATGCGCAATGAGCTATTCAGCGCAGTTCGCGGTCAAGGTTCACAATTAAATGGTTACCGTCTACGTGGCGCCGACGCTCGTGAACTAGATGGCGCGATCGTTGCAACAGGCTTCCCATTCAAACAAAAACAACATTCAGTTGTCTTTATGAATATCATGAGCAAAATGTTTGAAAGTTGTGCAGATTTCCGCCGCACAGGCTCTGCTGCTCTGGATTTATGTTATGTCGCTGCTGGCCGTGTTGACGCTTACTATGAAATTGGCTTAAAGCCATGGGATTTCTTAGGTGGTGAGCTGATCATGCGCGAAGCTGGCGGTATTATGACTGACTTTGTTGGTAACCATAACTATCTGGCTTCAGGTAATATCGTTGCGGGTAGCCCACGAATTGTTAAAGATATTCTATCCGTGATGCGCGAAGAGCTATCTGAAGCGCTAAAACGCTAAACTAACAATACATCTTGAAAGGCGCTGGAAATCCTTCAGCGCCTTTTTTATTGATAAAGTCATAAATGCACTGGTAATCGCAAAACACCATAACAACAGCTTATGACTGTGCAGTAACTTTTGGTCGAATAAATAATGCAGGTATTGCCAACAATGCCATTAAATAAAAAACAACACCATGTTGATCAGGGACACGTTTATAAATTGCGCCCGCCACAATCGTCATTATTGCTAGACCGCCTCCCATTGCTAATGCGGAATAGACAGCTTGTAACGGAATAATTTCGTTTTCTTTACGTGAACTAATAAACCGCATCGCAGCGAGATGGCAAACTGTAAACGTGCCACTATGCAATATTTGCACAACGATCAGCACAGGAAGTGAAGTAAAAGCCCCCATTAAGCTCCAGCGAATAATGCCACATACAGCGGATAACAATAGCAAGTTGCGAGCACTCCAACGACGGAATAGCTTATGACTTAACATAAAGACCACCACTTCAGCCACCACCCCAAGTGACCACAAATTACCAATGACTGAATCTGAATACCCCGCTTCTTTCCAAAATAATGAAGCAAAGCCATAGTACGCAGCATGTGCGCCCTGCAATAAGGTGACACAAACGAGAAATCGAATAATATTTTTATCTGCAATAAGCTGTTTGAAGGTAATTTTAGACTCACCTGCCGTTTTAAATACCCCCGCAGGCATAACCATTGGTTTAAGCATTGCGCCTAGTAACAACGCCAAACAGCTAATAATTAATCCAATCATGATGGACTGATGGCCATAAACACTTGCATAATGGCCCATTAATGAAGAGCCGATAATAAATGCGATTGAACCCCAAACTCGAATTTTGCCATAATCAAATGGAAATTGTTTTTGCCACGTCCCTGCTAATGAATCACCAAGGGGAACCATCGGTGAAAAAAACAAATTAAACCCAATCATGACAAAAAATAACCATACCCAATGCGATCCAAAAGCAAAACCAATCGCAAATATCAGAGAAAGTGCAGCCAGTATTCGCAACGCAGTAATGAGTTTTGAGGGATCTTTCACCATCGGTGTGATAAACATTGAACCAAGAAAACGTGCAGCTAGCCCTATTCCCAATAGCAATCCAATCATTTCAGCATCAATACCTTCCCCTTGTAGCCAGATTGACCAAAACGGCAAGAAAATACTGTAAGCTAAAAAATAGGTAAAATAGTCAATCGCAAGCCAATGCGTTGATGGGATTACCATTATTCCTCCTTGTTTTTCAATACAAAAAACCCGCCAGAAGCGGGTTTAAGTAAATTTAACACTAGCTTAAATTATGCGTAAACTGGGTACTTAGCGCAGATGTTTAATACTTTTTGCTTGATACGCTCAATGGTCGCTTCATCATTAAGATTATCTAACACATCACACATCCAGCCCGCTAATTCACGTGCGTCTGCTTCAGTGAAGCCACGACGAGTGATAGCGGGTGTCCCAACGCGAATACCAGAGGTAACAAATGGGCTTTTAGGATCGTTAGGAACGCTGTTTTTGTTAACAGTGATATTAGCACGGCCTAACGCAGCATCTGCATCTTTACCTGTGATATTTTTATCAACCAAATCAACTAGGAACAAGTGGTTCTCTGTACCACCAGATACCACTTTATAACCGCGTTGCTGGAAAATTTCTACCATTGCTTTCGCATTTTTAGCAACTTGCTGTTGATAAACTTTAAACTCAGGCTCCATTGCTTCTTTCAGTGCAACCGCTTTACCTGCAATAACATGCATTAGCGGACCACCTTGAGAACCAGGAAATACTGCTGAGTTTAGTTTTTTATACAGTTCTTCATCGCCACCTTTTGCAAGGATCAAACCACCACGCGGACCCGCTAATGTTTTGTGTGTAGTCGTTGTGACGATATGTGCATGTGGAACTGGGTTCGGATAAACACCCGCAGCAATGAGCCCTGCAACGTGAGCCATATCAACGAACAAGTAAGCATTGATGCTATCTGCGATTTCACGCATTTTTGCCCAATCAACCACACCTGAGTAAGCAGAAAAACCACCGATAATCATTTTAGGTTTGTGTTTTAACGCTTGTTCTTTGATATCGTCGTAGTCGATTTTGCCGCTTTCATCAATACCGTAAGGTACGATGTTATACAGTTTACCTGAGAAGTTAACCGGAGAGCCGTGAGTTAGGTGACCACCATGTGCAAGGTTCATACCTAAAACTGTGTCACCTGGTTGTAACAATGCCATATAAACGGCAGCGTTAGCTTGTGAACCTGAATGTGGCTGCACGTTAGCATAATCCGCACCAAACAGCTCTTTTGCACGGTCAATCGCTAATTGCTCAACAACATCCACATATTCACAGCCGCCGTAATAACGTTTCCCCGGATAGCCTTCTGCATATTTATTTGTTAGCTGAGATCCTTGAGCTTGCATCACTCGTGGACTGGTGTAGTTTTCTGAAGCTATTAATTCAATATGTTCTTCTTGACGTACAACTTCCTGCTCCATTGCTTCCCACAGTTGTGGGTCATAATCTGCAATATTCATTTCACGCTTTAACATCCGCTTCTCCTGCCTCAGCTATTCAATAAGTTGGTAATAAAACTAACGCAATAACACACAGTGTAAACTCTTTTTGTTCGAGGTGATAGCCCTAAACAAAAAATATACGCAAACGTTTGCATATATTTTATTGACGCTAAATCAACATAAGTTGCATCAAAATAAAATCATACAAATTCATATTGTAAAGATATTAAACGCTATTTTTTTATCATCACATCAATAAACACTCTATTTTTAGGCCTTTTTTTAATAGACCTATTTACATTGTGAGTTAAAAGTTATAAGTTGCATTTAAAATACATGTTATAAATTTCATCTGCTAGTGAAGAATTTTCAAGGGAGTCTGCCATGCTAGACCAACAAACTATCGCTATCGTCAAATCTACTATTCCTGCCATTGCGGCAACAGGCCCTAAGCTGACCGCACACTTTTACGACAGAATGTTTAAACAGCATCCTGAACTCAAAGATATTTTTAACATGACTCATCAAAACAATGGTTCACAACGTGAAGCGTTGTTTAATGCGGTTTGTGCATACGCAACCTATATTGAAACCCCTGAAGCACTAATTTCAGCGGTTGAAAAAATTGCTCAAAAACATGCAAGTTTAAATATCAAACCTGAGCACTACCCAATTGTCGGTGAAAACTTGCTAGCTGCGATTGATGAGTTACTGGATCCGGGTCAGGAAGTCTTGGATGCTTGGGGCAAAGCATATGGGGTGCTAGCTGATATTTTTATTCATCGCGAAGCAGATATTTATCGCCAAAATGCGGATAAAAAAGGTGGATGGGAAGGACTGCGTGAATTCCGTGTTGCAGTAAAACAAGCACAGAGCGATGTGATCACCAGTTTTGAGTTTGTTCCTGTCGATGGACAACCTGTTGCAGACTATCGTCCAGGCCAATATATTACCATTTACATCAATGATGATAGCTTAGCTAACCAAGAGATCCGTCAATACTCACTCACCACCGCTCCTAATGGTCAAAGTTATCGTATTGCGGTTAAACGCGAGCAAAATGGGGTTGTCTCTAATTATATTCACCATGAACTCAATGAAGGAGATATTGTTCAGCTAGCCCCACCTTGTGGTGATTTTTTCATTGATGTTGATAATCAAACCCCTGTTACCCTGATTTCAGCAGGTGTTGGCTTAACGCCGATGTTAAGCATGCTTAATCAATTAACTCACGAAGGCCATGACGCACAAATTAATTGGCTACATGCAGCAGAAAATGGTGCGGTACACGCATTCCATCAGGAAGTGAATAAGCATTTATCCCATCATAAAAATAGTCAGTCTGCGATATGGTTTAACCATCCTCGCCCTGAAGATAAGCAAGGCTTTGATTATCAATTCAGTGGATTGATGGATTTATCAGCAGTAAAAGAATGGTTAATGATCCCAAATATGCAATTCTATTTCTGTGGGCCAGTGGGTTTTATGCAATATATTGGTAAGCAATTGATTGAGATGGGTGTTTCAGCAGATAACATTCATTATGAATGCTTTGGCCCTCATAAAGCCCTGCCATTGAATTAATAGGCAATTTTGCGGTAATGGTTTTGCATGTAAACATAGTTTTAATCAATCCCATTCTTGTGTTTACACCATTACCGCTTTTTCCCTTCTGAGAAATAGTAAATAGCTTGTTTTAAATAAAGAATTGGCTAACGCTACTCCATCAAATTTGATGCGGTAAATCCTCTAAATAATTCGTGCTACAGCTAGGCGGCAAGTGAAGGAGACCCTAGGAGCATACATCAGTATGTGACTAGGGCGAATGAGCGTAACCAACAACGCTATATCGCGATGTATGACGCGGTAAATCCTCTAAATAATTCGTGCTACAGCTAGGCGGCAAGTGAAAGAGACCCTAGGAGCATACATAAGTATGTGACTAGGGCGAGTGAGCGTAGCCAACAACGCTGTAGTGCGAAGTATGACGAGGATTAGATGGCTTCCTCGTCCTGCTCACCTGTCCTAATCCTTATCACACGGGCGACATCATACACAAAGATCTTCCCATCGCCGATTTTGCCCGTTTGTGCTGTTTGCATAATAGTTTCAACACAGCTTTCAACGATATCATCAGGCACGACAATTTCAATTTTGACTTTTGGTAGGAAGTCGACCATATACTCTGCACCACGATAGAGTTCTGTGTGACCTTTTTGGCGACCAAAACCTTTGACTTCGGTTACGGTCATACCGGTAATCCCGACTTCCGCCAGCGCTTCTCGAACGTCATCAAGTTTGAATGGTTTGATAATTGCATCAATTTTTTTCATAAATAATTCCTGCTATGACCAGTTTTTACGGCCAAAACCCGATGTGATCGGATAACGACGATCTTTTCCGAAATTACGCACCGTAATACGTGGTCCAACTGGCGCTTGACGGCGTTTATATTCGTTAATATCGACAAGACGCACAACGCGATGAACGATTGCTTCATCGAAGCCTTGTTCAATGAGTTGAGCAACTGAGTAATCTTTTTCCACGTATGCTTCTAACAGTGCGTCCAAAATATCATAGGGTGGTAAGCTGTCTTGATCGAGCTGCCCTGGCGCTAATTCTGCTGAAGGCGGCCTATCAATCACACGCTGCGGGATAGCGGGCGAGACAGTATTACGATATTTGGCTAATTCAAACACCAATGTTTTTGGCACATCTTTTAAAACATCAAAACCACCGGCCATATCGCCATATAAAGTGGAATAACCAACGGCAGATTCACTCTTATTACTGGTGGTTAACACTAAACGGCGGCGTTTATTTGACATCGCCATTAGGATAACAGCACGGCAACGCGCCTGTAAATTCTCTTCTGTGGTATCGACTTGCGTACCTTCAAACATCGGTTGTAACTGTGCCATAAAGGCATCAAACATTGGTTCAATCGAAACAATATCAAATTCAACACCAAGTAACTCAGCCTGCTCTTTGGCATCATGAATACTCATTTCTGAGGTATAGCGGAATGGCATCATAACAGCTTGTACGCGCTCTTTACCTATCGCATCAACGGCTATCGCAACGGTTAGACCTGAGTCTATCCCTCCCGATAGGCCTAAAATTGCGCCATTAAAGCCATTTTTATTGATATAATCACGAGTTGCCATCACCAAACCTTGATAAACCTGTGCAACTGGTGAGAGTGCTGGAGCGGGGTTATCCATTGGTATAATGTCTAAATCATTAAACTGGCAATTCACCACCTGTTCATTGAAATCTAATAACTGATGGGTCATTTCACCATTACTGGCGAATACTTTAGAACCCCCATCAAAAATCAGTTCATCTTGCCCACCAACTTGGTTCAAATAGATAATTGGCAATTGTGTGCGCTGGCAGTGAGCCACTAACAAATCACTACGGATATGCTCTTTATTACGATCATAAGGTGAAGCATTGATGGTGAGTAAAATTTCAGCACCAGCCTGTTTCACCGCATCAACAGGCGCATCAAACCAGATATCTTCACAAATCAATAAACCAATACGATAACCTTTAAAATCTACAACACAGGTTTTATCGCCAGCACTAAAATAGCGTAATTCATCAAAAACACCGTAATTTGGCAGTTCTTGTTTGAAGTAACGCGTGAGTAATTCACCTTGGTAGAAAAAAGACAACGTATTGTACATTTTGCCACCTTCAGACCATGGGTGACCAACAACAATGGCGGTTTCACTGCTTGCCTTCTGTAAGCGCTCTAATTGCACTAAACAACGCTGCGTTAAGTCAGGGCGAAACAATAGATCCTCTGGCGGATACCCTGTCAGTGATAGCTCTGAGAACATCACAATGTCAGCAATATTTTTTTGTTGTTCAACAACTTGCAACATACGTTCGCAGTTGCCTTCAATATCACCAACTAACCAATTTAATTGAGCTAGTGAAATATTAAGCTTACGGCTCATAAGGTCTTTCTTCTCCCGAGCAGGTGTATTAATACTTTAATTTATTTATAACCAGAACATTAACGACTGAGCGACTTAATACAATAGTTATTATTCTTTAAAATCATTAGCTTCTAAATCATGGCGTGCTAATAATTTATAAAATTCGGTTCTATTTCGCCCCGCCATACGTGCCGCTTGCGTCACGTTACCTTTGGTCATTTGCAGCAACTTACGTAGATAATTGAGCTCAAACTGGCTACGTGCCTCAACAAATGTTGGTAATGCGGTATTTTCACCCTGCAAAGCTTGGCTAACGAGAGTTTCACTGATCACAGGCGTAGTCGTCAATGCAACACATTGTTCAATCACGTTAACTAATTGGCGTACGTTACCCGGCCAACTTGCTGACATCAGGCATTTCATTGCCTCTGTTGAAAAACTGCGTACAAATGGTTTATGTCGTGATGCAGATTCACGCAGTAAATGATTAGCTAATATCGGAATATCTTCAGCTCTCTCATTCAGTGCAGGAATGCGTAAATTGACTACATTAAGGCGGTAATAGAGGTCTTCACGGAATTCGTTTTTCTCCATCGCCTTCGGTAAGTTACGGTGTGTCGCTGAAATAATACGTACATCGATATCGAGGTCACGGTTACTACCGAGAGGTCGAACCTTACGCTCTTGTAGTACTCGCAACAGCTTAACCTGTAGAGGCATTGGCATATCACCGATTTCATCAAGAAATAGTGTGCCACCATTCGCCGCAAAGAATAAACCTTCTCGGCTACTCACTGCGCCTGTAAATGCACCTTTAGCGTGACCAAATAGTTCTGATTCCAAGAGTTGCTCAGGTAATGCACCACAGTTAATCGCGATAAAAGGTTTACGTGCTCGTGGGCTGGCCTTATGGATAGCCTGCGCTAACACCTCTTTACCCGTACCACTTTGCCCATTAATCAGTACGCTAACATCAGACTGTGCCACCATATGTGCTTGTTCTAGCAGCCTAATCATCAATGGACTACGTGTGACAATACCTTCGCTCCACTCCTCATCACTAATCGGCGTGGAAGAGAGAGCAAGAGCCTCATCAATAGCCTTATATAGCGCATCTTTATCAACAGGTTTAGTCAAAAAGCTAAACACCCCCCGCTGAGTGGCGGCAACAGCATCAGGGATGGAGCCATGGGCGGTTAAAATAATAACAGGCAAATTAGGATGCTGTTTCTGAACTTCATCAAACAGCGCCATACCGTCCATTTCGTCCATTCTGAGATCACTAATCACCAAATCGGTTTTTTCTTTTTGCAGTATTTTTAAGGCTTCAGGCCCACTTTCAGCCGTTGTCACTTTAAAACCTTCGCTGCTTAAACGCATTCCAAGTAACTTCAGTAGACTCGGGTCATCATCCACTAATAATAGATTTGCTGATTTACGGCTGGTCATGGATGCGCACCCTCCGTTTGATTATTAGTTGCTGGTTCACGACTTTCAGCGACTGGCTTTTCATCTTTAGGCACTGCTTTTTCTTGCGTCTTCTCAACAGCTTCAACTTCTTTTTCAGTTTCATTGCTGCTTTGCTTACGAGATGAAAGCTGTCTTTCAATATCCGTCAGGTTTTCTAATTTGCGTGATGTCGTATTCAATTCAAAAACCAACTTAGCATTCTCTTCTTTCATGCGGTCAAGCTTATTATCAGTATCTTGCTGTAACCGTTTAAAACGTGAATTTGCTTCTGCAAGGTTAATTATTTGAACTTGTTGTTCACGCCATAGCTGTAGCAATGGACGAATTGCTGTTGGAAAATTAAGGCTGAAAGTATTCATACTATCAACCATTTTACGGCGCTCGGCGATCGTAGGCTCTGCCGCGCCCATTAGAATGCTTTGTTGGAAGGCTTGTGACCAATTATCAACTGAGACTTGTGATGCCTCTTTTCGTGCGATAGCGGGATCAAGGCGATCCGCACAATCCATCATACGCAGCCAAAATAGCGCATTCTCACGTGCATTGGGTTGATTGTTATCCCAAATGCCATCACAAGCTGCGTAACGATAATCTGTTACTTTCACTTCAGGCACAACAACTTGAGCCAATGTTTCTAAAGGCGATTGGCCACTTTTTGCCGCACATCCCGTTAAAATGAGGGACAACAATAATGTACCAATATGTACCGCTTTTTGTTTTCGGATCAATGCTGTCGTTCTTTTGGTTAACCCTATATATTGCTTCGCTCGCATCGCCAAACTAGATGCGAATAAAACCTCTGTAGACCGATTTGCCATTATTATTCATTCTCTGCAGTTAAAGGCAGTTCAATTCTAAAGCAGACATCTGCTAACTTACTGGAAACGAGTGAAAGCTCCCCACCCATTTGTTTAATACAATCTTGTGCAATACTGAGCCCTAATCCGCTGCCTTTGACAGCCCCTTTTCTCACGAGTGATCCTTGGTAGAAAGGTTCAAAGATCATACTCTGTTCTGATTCAGGGATCGGCGTACCAGTATTAGCAACTTCAATAACAAGCTTATTATCTATTCTACGACTTGTGATCCAAATATTACCTGATTCACTGCCATAGTGCACCGCATTGGAGTAGATATTATCAATAACCCGCCCAAGAAGTGTGGGTTCGGCAAGGCAGTGGTCAATACGTAAACGAATCTCTGTTTGAATATTCTTTGCTCTTGCGGGAAGGTTGTGCGCTAACACAATATCTTCAATCAATTTTTGCAAATCAACATGCTGTGCTTCTGGCGGGCTATCTGCCAGTTTACGATTATAATCGAGAAGCTGTTCAATAAGTTGCTGAAGATGCTTACTGCTATGATCTAAAATTTCTACCACTTCTTTTTGTGATTCAGTTAATGGCCCAGCGACTTCATCCGCAAGCAGTTCTGTGCCTTCACGCATACTTGCAAGTGGTGTTTTTAATTCGTGGGAAATATGACGTAAAAATTCATGTCGTTGAGATTCTAGCCAAGCTAGCCTCTCACTTAGCCAAATAATACGTTGAGCAAGAGAACGAAGCTCACGAGGTCCTTTGAAACGCTCTAAGTTACTGGCTAATGTCCTGCCAGTCCCTAAGCGGTTAATCATGCGCTCAATACCTTTTACAGGACCAATGATCATACGGGTAAATAACGCAACTAAGAATACGCTAAGCAAAAACAGAATTAAGCTCTGCCAACCAAATAGTTGACCTTTATTCGCAATCGCTTTTTGTAGCTGATCACCTCGGCTAAAAATGACATTGCGCGTTTCTTGGATCAAGAAATTATTTTGCTCTGAAAATTGGCTAAATGCATTTGTAACCTCTTTTGGCAACTCGTTATTATCACAATTTACCGTTTTTAATTCATTGAGTGCCTTGGCAAGTGAGGATGAATCTGTTTCTTTTGGCAAAATGGTTTTTTGCCGTTCGAACATTTGCTGATACTCAGAAAATTGTTTTAAGTAAAGTGTATGCAATGATTCATCTTTTAAAACACAATACTGACGATAGCTTCTTTCCATTTCTAAAGCCAGTCCCCCCATCGCCTCACTACGTCGTGTATCTAAAAGGGTTGTTTTATTAATTTGAGCCGCTTGGTTGCTCAATTGCTCCAGACTTTGATAAGCCTGATAGGCCAAAACCAATAGTGGTAATAGCACTAACCAAAATGCCATAACAACTAATTGGCGCAAGGAGCGCGGAAAAAGACGCCATTTACTCAATGCATTCATCTCACACCTGTTAACGTTACACCAATGGTAGCAGAACTCGACGTATTACGTGAGCACGATTACGACGCTTATTTCTTATCTGTACTTCTAAATAATTCAGGCTCTCTGTCATCACCATACTTCAACACAAAGCGCTGTCGCCTAAATATGAAAAGTGCATTCGAAAAATGAAGATCAATAAGTTACAGCAAGCCACATGCCAACTTACTAAAAATGATTAAGATAATCAGAGGAATAGAAAGGAGTAAAAATAGGAAGGCGGAATAAAGTGTTGAACTCTATTCCGCCAGCGATGGTATTGATACTTCATTATACTCTAAATAATTCGAGATGCAGGTAGGCGACAAACGAAGATAGACGGGGAGCATAGATAAACTATGTAACTCGGCTAGCTGAGCGCAGTCAACAACCTCTGCAACTTGAAGTATGACAAGTATATATGGCTATTTATCTATAGTCATATAGGTGGTGCCTCACTCAACGTGTCGCCCTGTGTTTGATAAGGCCCGAAGGCGAGTATCTGTGCTATTGGACGGTAGGCACCTTACTTTGGCATCATTCTTGCTTTATGTGGTATGTTCCCACCCTAGTTGTGGACCGACATAATAATGTTGAATGAGCAACTGAATATTATTATGCACACATCATGCCAACTTTCCAAGTTATTTTTTAATTCATTGTTATTTAAAGATTTATATTTTCAACATCAAAATGACGCCCTATCTATAACACTTTTTGTTTCCCCCTCACGAGAAATTTGTCTCTATTTAAAGACACCTCTTTACCTCATTTATTTTTACTTTATTTTTCAATAAATTAAATGTCTCCTATTGGCGACAGTGCGATATAGCGTTTGTCGCTAATTTTATACAAGAAGAGAAATGCACTCATTTTGAGCTGTTACTGCATCAAATTAACATTAAAAAAATTTGATATTTTTAATTAACCAAAAAATAAATAACAAATTAATACATATAATTATTTATATACCCCAAATTAACCACATACTTAAAACCCACAAAACATAAATTTAAATTATATTTGAAGGGTTATATGGAACAAAAAAGCACAGTTAAACAACAGAGTCTGAAAAGTGCACACTATGTCCTTCAGCAAGCAATTGGCTTTACCTATCAAGGTGCTCTACGCGCCGCAGCTGAACTCAAACTTGCGGATTGCTTAGTTGATAAAGCAAAAACCGCTGAAGAATTAGCACTAGAAACAAATACAGATGCAAAGATATTGAAGCGCATCTTACGAACTTTAGTATCGCGCAATATTTTTACTACAGATGGCAATGTAAATTTTGCGTTGAACCCAGAAGCCACTTTTTTATGTAGCAATCATCCATTTTCAGTACGACAAGCTATTTTAATGCTCACGGATAAGACGTTTTGGCTACCTGCAAATAACCTCTATCAATATGCATATGGAAATAATAGTTTTGAAGAAATATTTGGTATGCCATTCTTTGATTATTGGGAATTACATATTAATCATCCTGACAATTTTCATAATGGCATGTCTGAACTATCAAGGGTTGAAAATGAGTTTGTTCTCAATAGCATTAAGTTCCCTGAAAATATCACAGTTGCTGATATTGGTGGGGGTACGGGGACATTACTATTATCTGTGCTTAAAAGGGAGCCCTCACTAAAAGGTATACTTTTTGATACTGAAGCGGTTTTAAAAAAACACATCCTATCACAATTAAATGATGACACTCGTTGGCAACTCTGTTCAGGATCTTTCTTTGAACAATGCCCTGAAGCCGATATTTACCTGCTTAAATACATTACCCATGACTGGAGTGATGAAAAAATACAACAAATATTGCATACCATTCACAAAGCTATGAAGCCTTCATCTAAATTGCTGATCATCGATAATATTATCCCTGAAGGGGATCAACCTTACTTCGGTAAAGAGATGGATCTCATAATGATGACAAGTTTTTCAGGTGCAAGCGAACATACTCAGTCTGAATTTTCAACGCTTTTATCCCATGCAAACTTCAAAATGAATAATGTTATTTCAACTGGTTGCCATCTATATATTATTGAGGCAGTGCCGGTTTAAATCAGTAAAACATGATAGCTATCTTAAATTTGATGCAGCTTGAACATTTAATGTATCACACTAGCTTATCTCTCTCGGTGTTGATATAAGCATTAAAAATTACCTCAATAATGTATAGCTATAAAAATGATAAAAATTGCCCTTATTGACGATCACATCGTGGTACGTTCAGGTTTTGCACAGCTATTAACTCTTGAGCCTGACATTTGTATAGTTGGTCAGTATGCTAGTTCTCAAGAGGCTTGGCCTAACTTAATTAGCCTTGATATTGATGTTGCCATCATGGATATTTCCATGCCTGATGAAAACGGTTTACAACTGCTTACTCGTTTGCGTCAAAAGAAACCCGATTTTCGCACTATTATACTGAGTATTTATGATACCCCTGCATTTGTACAAAGTGCCTTAGATGCAGGCGCCAGTGCCTACTTGACTAAACGATGTGGCCCAGAAGAGCTCGTTCAAGCGGTTCGTTCTGTCCATAATGGGGGTTGCTACCTATGTTCAGATGCGATGAAGGTTCTACGCCAAGCACCACAACAACGCCGAGCTTTAGAAGAACTCACCCCAAGAGAAAAAGAGATATTTGATTTATTGGTGGCAGGCCTAAGCGTAAAGGTGATAGCCGAACAATTAGAGTTAAGCCATAAAACAGTTCATGTTCACCGCGCAAATGTTCTTGGAAAGCTTCAATGTGAAAATACCATCGATCTTGTTCATTATGCTTTAGAGCACAACCTTTACTCAAGGTGATAGACGATGCGCAAAGGAACACGCCTACTCCTACAATCCATTTTTTTATTTTTTACTTATTCATTGATTTGGGTTGGCTTATGGATTATTGGCTTTTATCTCAGTCAAAATGGGTTTCAAGCTACCCTTTTCTTACCTCAAGGGCTACGCCTAGCCTTAATGATTATCCTATGGCGACGTTACTGGCCAACACTATTGGTTAGCGAAGTAACACTTAATATTTGGCTCGCCCAAGAACAGTTATTATCACAACCGCTATTACTACTTTCACCTTTATTGAGTTTAACTGTTGCCTATGTGATCCAAGACATTTGGTGGCGATATACGCTTTATTGGCAGCGATTATTATTGTTACTTGCAGGTGTTGCGGCAAACAGCTTACTACACGTCCTTGTTTTTAGCTGGTTGTCTTCTTTTTCAGTCAGTCAGCTGTTTCTAGCCACTTTTACTGGCGGAATATTATTAACACCATTTATTTATCTCATCTATGAATACTTACATGAACAGCATTATCAAATGCTACTCGACTATGGTACCCCTGATAAGCAGCTCAGAACCTCTTTATTGATTTGGGCATTCTTATTTTGCTTAGTTGGTCTCAGCGCACAGGTCTTTTTCACCCCTGAAATCGAACAACTCATTGTTTTACTTGTTTTTATCCCTAATGTATTTATGGCTTATCGCTATGGTTGGCAAGGCGGTGTGTTATCTGCCTTATTAGGCAGCTTAATTATGACTTTTGCTCGTCAATTTCATGGCGCTTTTGCTGACCTACAAGAACTCGAAATGTTCTTAAGCTCTCAAGCGCTGATTGGAATTGGCTTAGGGATAGCTATCAGTCGACAACAGCAATTAGCACGTAACCTACAACGCTACCGACAACGATTAGAGCAGGAACTCAAAGCCAGAAGAGAATTAATGCGTCAATTGGTGCACACCGAAGAAGATGTGAAAAAAGCCATTGCACGTGAGCTGCACGATGAAATTGGCCAAAATATTACCGCGATCCAAATTCAATCAATGCTAGTAAAAAAAACGGCTCTTGACCCACTCAGCCATCAAGCTGCGGGGCAAATTAACCAGCTAGCACAGCAAATTCACCAATCTACCCGACAGTTATTACGTCAGTTACGTCCACCAGTACTCAATGAAATGTCATTAGAAAAAGCGCTCGCTCATCTTATTGATGAATTTGCCTTTGAAAAAAATGGGATCGAATGTGAGTTCCATTATCAGCTAATAGATACACCTGAAAATGATACAGTTCTGTTTACCCTTTATCGCCTAGTTCAAGAGCTGTTAAATAATATCAGTAAACATGCTCGCGCCACGCATATCTCTATCTCTCTAGAACAACAACCAGACAAAATCCAACTCAGGGTCAACGATAATGGTGTGGGGATCCCCTTTAGCCAACGAACGAGTGGCTTGGGATTGCGCGGCATTGAGGAACGGGTGAGTGCTTTAGGCGGAGACTGGACATTAACCACGCAAGGTGGAACACAAATAATTGTTAACCTGCCCACACTTTGAGAGTAAACAAGCCAAAACTAAGACTTATTCCTAGCTCTCTAAGTCCTTATCTCATCCTTTTTGTTAAAAATTTGATTACATTTTGCCGAACGGGAGACATCGACATGATTGGCAAAAGCACCCTCACTTTAGATAGCACATACCGCTTTTGGCGTCGTAAATTGATGCTATCAATGATTGTTGGCTACGCCGCTTTTTATCTAACCAGAAAAAGCTTTAATTTTGTGATGCCCGTTATGCAGGTGGAGTTGTTTTTAGACAAAAGTGATATCGGCTGGATTGCGACTGCCTTTTATTTGACTTATGGCATCTCAAAATTTATTTCTGGCATTTTTCACGATATCACAGGTTATCGCTGGTTTATGGGAGTGGGTCTAGTGATGACTGGTCTCCTGAATATCCTGTTTGCCTATTGTTTGTCTTTTCCTGCATTACTGATTGTATGGACACTAAATGGTTTTTTTCAAGGCTGGGGATGGCCTCCATGCGCACGTATCTTAACTCATTGGTATTCACGCAATGAAAGAGGTTTTTGGTGGGGGCTATGGAACATATCCATTAACTTAGGTGGCATGTCACTCCCCTTATTAACAGCTTGGTTAGCAACGAGTTATAGCTGGCAGATGGCATTGATTGTACCCGGTATTATTGGTGTTGTGATTGGTCTATGGCTGTGTCGGCAGCTCAAAGGGACACCACAGCAAAGTGGTCTGCCCACAATCGGGCGATGGCGGCATGATGTTTTGGAGTTAAGACAAGAAAGGTTATCACCGCCACAACCTATGCTAACCATATTAAAAGAAACCATTTTATTTAACAGAATGATTTGGTTGCTCGGTTTTTCTTACATTCTGGTTTATTTGATACGCATTGCAATAAATGATTGGGGCAACCTTTGGTTATCAGAAACCCACGGGGTCAATTTACTCAGCGCCAATGCCACCTTATCACTGTTTGAGCTAGGTGGTTTGCTCGGAGCACTTTGTTCTGGCTGGGGTTCTGATCTGCTGTTTCGCGGGCAACGTGCGCCAATGATTTTACTTTTTTCGTTAGGATTAGCGATTTCAGTAAGTGCACTGTGGCTCACGCCGATTCATCACTATGCCTTACTGGCAGCCTGTTTTTTTAGTATTGGCTTTTTTGTATTTGGGCCACAAATGTTAATCGGTCTAGCTGCAACAGAATATTGTCATAAAAATGCAGCTGGAACGGTAACTGGTTATCTCGGCTTGTATGCCTATTTAGGGGCGGCAATTGCGGGATGGCCACTCTCTCAGGTCATAGCACATTATGGTTGGTCAGGCATGTTTGCTTTACTTGCCAGTGCTGCGGCACTGATGGGATTACTGCTAATGCCACTTTTGATTGCGAATGTCAGCAAACGTGAGCACTTAGCCGGTACTGTTTCACTATCCGATGATAAAACCTGATAAAAAGGACTGAAAATGAAACTGAAAACCCTTACTACCCTTATTGCAGCCGGCTTGTCTTTAGCGGCAATTTCAACAACCACTTCAGCCGCGGGTCGATTAGTTGTCTATTGCAGTGCCACCAACGCCATGTGTGAAACTGAAACCCAAGCTTTTGCTAAAAAATATGATGTAAAAACCACCTTTATTCGTAATGGCTCAGGCAGTACATTAGCAAAAATCGAAGCTGAAAAACGCAACCCTCAAGCCGATGTCTGGTATGGCGGTACGTTAGATCCTCACTCACAAGCAGGTGAAATGGATCTACTACAACCGTATAAATCACCTAATCTAGAGCAAATCATGCCGCAATTTCAAGATCCGGCAAAACGCAAAGGTAACTATTCCTCTGCGGTTTATATTGGCATTTTAGGCTTTGGCGTGAATAAAGATCGTTTAAAAGAAAAAGGTCTACCAATTCCCACCTGCTGGAAAGATCTCACCAAACCTGAATATAAAGGCGAAATTCAAATTGCCGATCCACAAAGTTCGGGAACCGCTTACACCGCGCTGGCAACTTTCGACCAACTGTGGGGCACCGACCAAGCGTTTGATTACCTCAAGAAACTAAATAGCAATATTTCTCAATATACCAAATCAGGCATCGCACCTGCACGTAACGCTGCACGTGGTGAATCGGCGATTGGTATTGGTTTCTTACATGACTATTCATTAGAAGTTGAAAATGGCGCACCATTAGAATTGATTGCACCTTGTGAAGGTACAGGCTATGAAATTGGCGGCATCAGTATTTTGAAAAATGCGCGTAACCTTGATAATGCGAAGCTGTTCGTTGATTTTGTATTATCAAAAGAAGCGCAAGAGCTAAGCTGGAAAGAAGGTAAATCATATCAGATCTTAACCAATACAACGGCTGAATCTTCGCCTGTTTCATTAAAACTGAATGATTTAAACCTGATCAACTACGATATGGATAAATACGGCGACGCTGATGTCCGTAAAAACCTGATCAACAAATGGGTTACTGAAGTCAAAATGAGTAAGTAATCGCTTGAAGGGAGCATCTATCACGATGCTCTCATTTCTGCAAAACAATAATAATGATGTCAACATTCGGGGGATTTATGTCTCACACCCTTACTTTGCCTAAAAAACAGGGAAGAGACACCATTTTCTTTTGGTTACTACTGGCATGGCTAGGATTTGCGTTACTGCCATCGTGGAGCTTAGATTATGGTGTTCTCGACTCAACGCAAGATGAAATACTTGCCGCTTATGGTTGGAGTAGCGTAAATATCAGTTGGATGTGGTTTTTACTGCCTTCGCTCCTATTTATTCGCCCTATCTATGCTGCTGATAGATATCATAAAACACGACACTACCTTGATATATCTATTGCTGCCATCACGGCTATTGCCGTTGTCGTTTCTGCCATTTTTGAAGGTAAAGGCTTAGGCTATTCATCTATCATGCTATTTATCTCATTAGGCATGATCATGACACTCGCCTTAACACGATTAGAGTGGCTAGGTGGAGACCAATTTGTTATTGGCTCACTGATCACTATTGTGGCCGTTATCGCTTTATTTATTGTCTTTCCTAGCGTTGCCATTTTTATCCCTATGTTTACGGATAGCAATGGGGACTTTGCGCCATTTGCATTTGTCGCGATATTGACTCAATCTCATATCGTCCAAGTGATTATTAACTCGGTTTTCCTATCGCTGGCGGTGGGTGCAGGCTGTACTTTCTTTGGTTTGATCCTCGCGATTTATACCTCAAGAATTGCCAAACGTTCTGCTATCATTGGCCGCGTGTTCTCTATTTTGCCGATTGTTACCCCACCTTTTGTCGTTGGCCTAGGTGTCACATTGATGATGGGGCGCTCAGGTTATATTACTGAGTTCCTTGCAACCTATATGGGGTTAGAAAATACCAACTGGCTGTATGGTTTTACAGGTATCTGGTTAGCACAGGTTCTCGCCTTTACTCCAATGTCATTTATGATTTTAGATGGTGCAATCAAAACGATCCATCCATCACTCGAAGAAGCCTCTTATACGCTGAGAGCTAATCGCTATCAAACTTTCTTTAATGTGTTTATGCCTCTGTTAAAACCAGCTTTGGCCAACGCATTTTTGATCGTCATCGTTCAATCTCTCGCCGATTTTAGTAACCCACTAGTATTAGGAGGTAACTTTGACGTCTTAGCGACGCAAATTTATTTCTACATCACAGGATCACAACTCGATTACCAAGCTGCAAGTACCCTAGGTGCTTCATTATTGGTTTTCTCACTGCTCGTTTTCTGCGTGCAATATATGTGGATAGGCAAACGTTCCTATGTCACGGTGTCAGGTAAATCCTATCGTGGTGATGTTCAGCCACTCCCAACTTCATTAGTCACATTAGTTACCACTTTCCTCACCATTTGGGTGGTATTCAATGTGTTATTATATGGCAGCATTTTCTACGGTAGTTTCACGGTTAACTGGGGCGTTGATTACACCCTAACCCTAGACAACTTTATAAAACTCTTCGGACAGGGAATGAGTGATGGTGCATGGCCATCATTGTTGGATACCTTATTGTATGCGGGTATTGCCGCCCCAATCACCGCAATCTTAGGGCTATTAATTGCCTATATTGTGGTACGCCAAGAATTCCGCGGAAAAAAAACCATCGAGTTCACCACGATGTTATGCTTTGCCGTACCCGGAACAGTCGCAGGTGTTTCTTATATTTTGGCCTTTAATGATTCACCTTTCTATTTAACAGGCACTGCTGCAATTGTGATCATCTCAATGACCATGCGTAACGTTCCTGTAGGGATCCGTGCTGGTATTGCAGGCTTAGGGCAAATTGATAAATCCCTTGATGAAGCATCACTTAGCTTACGAGCGGGTTCAATGAGAACCATTTTCCATATTTTATTACCCTTGTTACGCCCTGCGATCCTCTCTGCGCTGATCTATAGCTTTGTTCGTGCCATAACTACCGTCAGTGCCATTGTGTTCTTAGTTACCCCTGATACTCGCGTTGCAACCGCTTACATCTTAAATCGTGTTGAAGATGGTGAATACGGCGTTGCTATTGCTTATGGCTCGATCCTGATTGTGGTAATGCTCGCAATTATTTTCCTATTTGACTATTTAATTGGCGAAGCCCGTGTTTCACGTTCCAAAGCCAAAAATGCACAGTAATCATGGAGTAACTAACATGACCCAACAAAATTTTGTTGAACTTAAAAATGTGACTAAACGCTTTGGTAACAATACGGTTATCGATGATTTAAGTCTTTCTATTCCACAAGGCAGTATGGTGACGTTATTAGGTCCATCCGGTTGCGGAAAAACCACGGTTCTGCGCTTAGTTGCCGGCCTTGAAAAACCTACCGAAGGCCGAATGTTTATAGATGGTGAAGATGTTACTGACCGTTCTATCCAACAGCGTGATATCTGTATGGTGTTTCAGTCCTACGCCCTATTCCCTCATATGTCTTTAGGGGACAACGTCGGGTATGGTTTGAAGATGCTGGGTTTACCTAAAGCAGAAATTAAACAACGGGTGGAAGAAGCTTTGGAGTTGGTTGATTTAGCTGGCTTCTCTGATCGTTTTGTTGATCAAATATCTGGGGGCCAACAACAACGTGTCGCCCTCGCCCGAGCGCTGATTTTAAAACCAAAAGTACTGTTATTTGATGAGCCACTCAGTAACTTAGATGCTAACTTACGTCGTAGCATGCGCGAGAAAATTCGTGAGTTACAACAGCAATTTAATATTACCTCATTGTATGTGACACACGATCAAAGCGAAGCTTTTGCCGTTTCCGACATGGTTTTGGTAATGAACAAAGGTAAAATCATGCAACTTGGCTCACCACAAGAACTGTACCGCCAACCCGCTTCTAAGTTTATGGCCAGTTTTATGGGCGATGCCAATATTTTCCCTGCAACACTCACCAGTGATAGCGTGAATATATTTAACTATCATTTACCACGCCCAAGTCAATTAACGTCTGATAAAACAGAAGTAACTGTTGGCGTTAGACCAGAAGCCATTACCCTGAGTCTACAAGGTGAAGAAAGCCAACGCTGCACCATTTCACATGTAGCCTATATGGGGCCGCAATATGAGGTAACAGTCGATTGGCATGGCCAATCAATGCTATTACAAATCAATGCAACACAGCTTCAACCTACGGTAGGGGAAAGCCTTTACCTACAAATACATCCTTACGGTATGTTTATACTCGAATAGAAAACTAACTATTTTATATCAATAAAAAAAGCGGTAACGCAATGCGCTACCGCTTTCTCAATACATTAAACTCGAAAATTAGCCTAATTGTTTACGTGCGTTACGGAAAATACGCATCCATGGACTATCTTCCCCCCAATTTTCAGGGTGCCATGAGTTGCTCACTGTACGGAATACACGCTCAGGATGTGGCATCATGATCGTTGCACGGCCATCAGTAGAAGTCACGGAGGTAATACCATTAACTGAACCATTTGGGTTTGCTGGATACTGTTCAGTCACTTGCCCATAGTTATTCACAAAACGCAGTGCGACCAGTGAACTATTTTCCAACTGTTGAATATGGGCAGGGTTACGTGCTTCAACTAAACCTTCACCATGTGAAACAGCAATTGGCATACGTGATCCGGCCATATCTTGTAGTAATAATGACGGACTTTTCACCACTTCAACTAAGCTAAAACGCGCTTCAAAACGCTCTGAGCGGTTACGAACAAATCGTGGCCATAAATCTGCACCAGGGATCAGCTCATGTAAGTTAGACATCATCTGGCAGCCATTACATACCCCAAGGGATAGTGTGTCTTGACGTGCAAAGAAAGCAGCAAATTCATCGCGAACACGTGAGTTAAAGAGGATAGATTTAGCCCAACCTTCACCCGCCCCCAATACGTCACCATAGGAGAAGCCACCGCAAGCCACCAGTGTTTGGAAACCCGCTAATGATAGATTGCCTGACAATAAATCACTCATATGCACATCAATTGCGTCAAAACCCGCGCGGTCAAATGCAGCTGCCATTTCTACATGTGAGTTAACACCTTGCTCACGCAATACTGCGACTTTAGGGCGTACACCTGACGAAATATAAGGAGCTGCAATATCATCAGCAATATCAAAGGTTAATTTAGTGTTCAGCCCCGGATCTTGGCTGTCTAACTTAGCATTATGCTCTTCATCAGCACACACTTCATTATCACGCAAACGCTGCATCTGCCATGTTGTCTCTGCCCACCACTCACGCAGTGTGCTACGTGATTCACGGTAAACCACAGTATCACGGCTATTGATCACCATCGCATCGTCTTGTGTCGCAGTACCTAAATAATGCACACACTCAGCAAGCCCGACGTCAGCAAAACAAGCTTCAACATATTGTCTATCTTGTTGCTTAATTTGAATGACCGCACCTAACTCTTCATTGAATAGAGCCGCTAAAATATCTTCATCAAATTCGCTGATATCAACATTCACACCACAATGACCAGCAAATGCCATTTCAGCTAATGTGACAAATAGGCCACCATCAGAGCGGTCGTGATACGCTAACAGTTTTTGTTCTGATAGTAAGTTTTGGATCACAGTAAAGAAACCTGATAGCAACCGAGGGTCACGAACATCAGGGGCTTTATTGCCTAGTTGGCGATACACCTGTGCCAATGCTGAACCACCCAATGCATTATGACCCTGCCCTAAATCAACTAACATTAAAGCAGAATCTACATCCGTTTTTAATTCAGGTGTCACGGTTAAACGCACATCTTCAACACGGCCAAATGCACTGATCACCAATGATAATGGTGATGTCATTTCACGCTCTTCGCCATTTTCTTGCCAACGTGTTTTCATTGACATGGAATCTTTACCAACAGGGATCGTCAAGCCCAGCGCAGGACAGAGTTCCTCACCTACCGCTTTAACCGCCTGATAAAGGCCTGCGTCTTCGCCAGGGTGCCCTGCCGCAGACATCCAGTTTGCAGACAATTTTACTCGTTTCAGATCTTGCACATAAGAACAAGCAATATTGGTCAACGCTTCCCCTACGGCCATACGAGCAGAAGCGGCAAAATCTAATAATGCAATCGGTGTTCTTTCACCAATCGACATCGCTTCACCATAATAGCTATCAAGGCTGGCGGTAGTAACGGCACAGTTAGCGACAGGGATCTGCCATGGACCAACCATTTGGTCACGAGCGACCATGCCTGTGACCGTACGGTCACCAATCGTGATCAAAAATGTTTTCTCTGCAACGGCAGGAAGATGTAAAACACGTTTTACTGCTTCATTTAAATTGATTGATGTTCTATCCAACGCATCTGATTTTGCTTTCAATGTGCTGACATCACGCAACATTTTTGGTGTTTTGCCTAATAGCACATCAAGGGGCATGTCGATAGGTTGGTTATTGAAATGTTCATCGTTCAATACCAGCTCACGCTTTTCAGTCGCTTCACCGATAATGGCGAAAGGTGCACGCTCACGCTCACAAATAGCAGTAAATAGTGGGATTTGCTCAGGAGCGACCGCTAATACATAACGCTCTTGTGATTCATTACACCACACTTCCAGTGGGCTCATGCCTGGCTCGTCATTTAATATTTTACGCAGCTCAAAACAACCACCACGGCCACCATCGCTGACTAATTCAGGCATCGCATTCGATAAACCACCCGCCCCAACATCATGAATAAACAGAATTGGGTTAGCATCACCAAGTTGCCAACAATTATCGATCACCTCTTGGCAACGACGCTCCATCTCAGGGTTGTCACGCTGTACAGAAGCGAAGTCTAAATCTGCATCTGATTGTCCTGATGCCATTGATGATGCCGCACCGCCACCCAAACCAATATTCATTGATGGTCCACCAAGAACAATCAGTTTTGCACCAACGGGGATCTCACCTTTTTGCACATGATCAGCACGAATATTACCAATACCACCCGCTAACATGATTGGCTTATGGTAACCGCGTAGCTCTTCGCCATTATGGCTATTCACTTTTTCTTCGTATGTTCGGAAGTAACCTAAAAGAGCAGGACGGCCAAATTCGTTGTTAAAGGCAGCACCACCCAGTGGCCCCTCTAACATAATATCAAGTGCAGTCACAATACGTTCAGGCTTACCAAAGTCCTCTTCCCACGGTTGCTCAAAACCAGGAATACGTAAGTTAGAAACGGAAAAACCCACTAAACCTGCTTTCGGTTTTGCCCCACGACCAGTGGCACCCTCATCGCGAATTTCACCACCAGAGCCCGTAGCTGCGCCCGGCCACGGAGAAATTGCCGTTGGATGGTTATGGGTTTCTACCTTCATTAAAATATGTGCATCTTCTTGATGATAACGATAAGTGCGCCCATCCGCTTCAGGGAAGAAACGCCCTACCGAAGAACCTTCCATAACCGCCGCATTATCTTTGTAAGCTGACAATACATAATCAGGCGTGGTTTCAAAGGTATTTTTAATCATTTTAAACAGTGACTTAGGCTGTTCTTTACCATCAATGATCCAATCTGCATTAAAGATTTTATGGCGGCAATGTTCTGAGTTTGCTTGCGCAAACATATACAATTCAACATCGGTTGGATTACGTTTTAATTGATTAAAGGCCGCTAACAGATAATCGATTTCATCATCAGCAAGGGCTAAGCCCATTTCTAAATTTGCTTTTTCAAGTGCTGAGCGACCATGAGCAATGATATCCACCACCTTCATTGGTGTAGGTTGATGATGAACAAAAAGCGCTTGCGCTTGTTCAAACTCACTGAAGATGCTTTCCATCATGCGGTCATGCAGCAACCCTGCAACTTCCAGCCATTGCTGCTGCGATAGCCCTTCAGCCTGAACGTAATAAGCTGTACCACGTTCAATTCGTTCAACTTGAGATAAACCACAATTATGAGCAATGTCTGTCGCTTTAGATGACCAAGGGGAAATGGTGCCTGGGCGTGGGGTAACTAAAATCAACCGCCCAAAAGGCTCATGCTCTGCGAGAGAAGGACCATACTTTAGCAAACTACGCAGCTTGCCTTGCTCGCTATCACTTAGAGGCGCTGATAGTTCAGCAAAGTGCATATATTCAGCATAGATATCCGTAACGGGAAGCTGTTTTTCAGCGAACAACGCCAAAAGGCGAGTAATACGAAATGCTGATAGAGCAGGTGAACCACGCAAAATTTCCATAGTCTTAATTTCTCTCATTTAAACGCCAGCCCTGATCATGAAAGCAGGGGAACCGGAACACATTATAGAGCAATGTTCATCAATACGAAACCGTTTGCGTGACTAAAAATAAAGCAAACCGTTAAATATTATTAGGAGTGAAATAACACGATATTGGTTGCACAGATCATAATTGTTGAGCAAAATGTCCAAATACTGGGAATATAACCATTACTTATAATAATTTTACTATTACAAACCCATGCTCCTCCGAACGACAGGCGGGAAATGACAATATCAATAACCGTCCTCGTGATATGATCCGGATAGCTACTGCATTAACTAAGCGAAAACAACAATATGCAGTCCAAAGGTTTACATATGAGATATATTTTTGAATAACATCAAGGTCAACTATTTAATCATTGTGATTGTGGCATTGTTAGCTGCGCTAATTATTGGGCTGAGTATTCGCTGGCCAAGTACGCCAAACAATCAACTAAATCAAATCATCTCTCGAGGTGAGTTGCGTGTGAGCGCTATTAGCTCCCCCCTCATTTATCTTGATGATGATGCAAACCTACATGGATTTGATTATGAACTCGTGCAAAGTTTTGCCGATTATCTTGAAGTGAAATTAGTTATCACCATGCGGCCAACCGTTGAACTGATTTTTAACGATCTGGAGAACGAACAAGCTGATATTGGTGTGGCAGGGCTACTTTATAATCAAGAACGCTTGCAAAAAATGAAAACAGGCCCCAGTTATCTCAATGTCACACAGCAATTAGTTTATCGAAAAGGTTCTACGCGACCGAAAAATTTTAATGACCTTAATGGCAGGTTCGTTGTTATGGCGGGCTCAGCTCATGCCAGCACCTTAAAAGCATTAAAAGAGACATATCCCAATTTGGTATGGGAAGAAACAACCGATCTTACAACTAACCAACTATTAGAAATGGTCGCTGAAGGGTTGATTGATTATACCCTAGAAGATTCCATCTCAGTGGCTTTACAGCAACGAGTTCACCCTGAGATTGCAGTCGGGTTCGACTTAGTCGATGATCATGCTGTCACTTGGTATATGAAAAGGCTCAATGATGACAGCCTCAATGCTGCATTACTGGATTTTTTCAATGCCAGTAATGAGGCGGATTTATTAGCTAGATTGGATGAAAAATTCTTTAGTCATGTTGGAACCTTTGATTATTTTGATACCATTTCATTTATTAATGCGATCAACAACAAGCTTCCTAACTACCAGCCTCTATTTGAAAAATACGCTAGAGCCGTTGATTGGAAGCTATTGGCTGCTGTTGCTTGGCAAGAATCTCACTGGGATCCACTCGCAACATCACCAACAGGTGTTCGAGGGTTAATGATGCTCACAAAACCAACAGCTGAAACCATGGGTATCGCCGATCGATTAGACGCTGAAGAAAGTATTAAGGGAGGTGCTGCTTACCTTGAATATTTAATGCAGCGGCTACCTGTATCTATTGCGGATGATGATAGGGTTTGGTTTGCTTTAGCCGCTTATAATATGGGATATGGCCATATGTTGGATGTGAGAAAACTCACCGAAATGCAAGGTGGTGATCCTGATCGCTGGTTAGATGTAAAATCTAGATTGCCATTACTCACACAGAAAAAATATTATTCACAATTGAATTATGGCTACGCACGAGGCCATGAAGCTTATCGCTATGTAGAGAATATTCGTCGTTACCATCAAAGTTTAGTGGGCTATTTACAAAATCAAGATAAAAAACAGCGCTCATTAGCTATAGCGGAGAAATCATTAATTTTATTTCCTCCACTATTAACACCTAAACAAGAAAACACCCCTCAAGAAAATGAGAAAAAACCTGATATAAATCTGAAAACAACAGAGACGGAGCAAGGGGCAATGCAAGAAAAAGTGAGTCTCAAATATGCTCAGCCAACTCAGTCGCAATACAAACTACCGCCTATTTCACCACCTAGCGACAAGCTATCTTTAGGGCAATATTTTCTTTCAGCGACCCCTGATAACGATATAAGAACTGAAGTCGAATCAATAAATTAATATCATATTATAAATTTGCTTAATTATAATTCTACTCATCACTATAATTAAGCAAGCGTTTTTGTTCCTTTTTCTGCGCCCTTCTCATTTTAAAAAAAGCACTCAGCATTGTGGAGCAGCTCTCCTCGAGTACTCCCCCTGTCACCTCAAGATAATGATTCAAACCAGGTCGCTCCATGATATTAATAAACGAGCCACAAGCACCTGTTTTGAAATCTTTAGCACCATAAACTAAACGGCTTATACGACTATGGATCATTGCCCCTGCACACATAATACAAGGTTCTAAAGTCACATAGAGAGTAGTATCTAATAATCGATAATTACTGAGTGCTTGTCCACCTTGCTTAAGTGCCATTATTTCTGCATGGGCGGTAGGATCATGATTTTCAATTGAACAATTCCAACCTGACGCAACTAGTTGGTTATTTTTAACTAACAAAGCACCTACAGGGATCTCCCCCGCATCTTGAGCGTTTTTAGCCAATTCTAAAGCGCGCTTCATCCAGTACTCATCGATTTCTGCTTGCGTCACACGAACCTCTTAACTGTATTTTTAATACAATTATACTGAAAATAATTAGAGTTGAATAATGTATCGATGATAACTGAAGAGAAATTGACTTAAGTCGCTACCTAAACAAGCAAAATGATAGCAACTTAATCAATGATATGATCTGTTTAGCAATATCAGTTGTCTACCTTAATGACTAAAGATAGCCAATTTTGCAGCAAATCCCATAAAGAAGGTTCCAACTGTACAGTTCCCTAATTTGGCTAACACTTGCTTTTCGCGTAAAAAGCGCGCTATTAAATAGCCACTAAAAATAAGCAAACTAAGATACATAAAACTAACTAATTCAAGGATTGATGCCAATACTAAATACGGTACCCAAGCATGACTATAGCTAAAATCAATGAATTGTATAAAAAAGGAAATGTAAAATAAAATGGCTTTAGGATTCGTTAAACTCAAAATCAAAGCACGTGTAAAAATTTTCTCCGATTTTACAACGACTGGCTCATCATCAGCATTGGGGATCTTTTTCTGCCAAAAAGTTGCATAAAGGATCTTACAGCCTAAATAAAGTAAGTAGGCTGCGCCCAAATAACGTACAATCATAAACAAGGTTGGAGATGCTTTAATCACCGACGCTACGCCAATGAACGAAAGAAAAATTAAGGCAGCATCACCAGTAAAAACGCCTAAAGCAGCTCGATAGCCAGCTCGAGTCCCGTGTGAAGTACTTGATTTTAATACATATAAAGAATTTGGCCCCGGTACAATGATAATTAAAACTAAACCCGCTAAATAGGTCCAGAAGTTTAATACACCAAAACTTTCAAACATGATGATGATCCTATCGTTTTTTGCTTATTATTAACATAATCCTCAGCAGTTGTGAATATTAAATTGTTTAATTATTTTACAAGCATTTATATATGTGAAATAGACTAACAATAAACATTATTTCTAAATGATTTTTAAATGAATAATATAAATGTGCTTAAACATTACTACATTCAATTTAAATATTAAGAGGTTTAAAATGGGATTTTCACAAAATATTTTTATCGATGGTGTTTTCGATCAATTCTATCCTTCTAATGTTGTTTATACAACCTCAACTAAAAAAACCTATTTTTTAGGGCATACTAATCAAGATTTCGCTTATTACATTTACAATGTAAATGATAAAGGTTCTATTGAGGGCTCAACACCTATTATTAAAGGAAAATTTTCATCCTACCTTAGTAATCTACAAACACTGGTTGATGTCGTCACAAATAAACAATATATCTTTGGTTTTAATTTGGTTGATAAATCAATCCAGTTTTTCAAAGTACTAGATACAGGTAATCTTGAACAACTTTATGAATTAATCATCTCTAATCCAAACTCAGCAGCTAGAACAGCATTGTACTATGCTATCAATGGAACGATATATTACTACTATCAAAATGAAAAAACAAAAGGATGGGAGATAAGTAAAGTCGCCTTCACTGATAATAAATAATATTTCACCTTAAAAAGGCATACTTAAAATAAGATAATTACACCGATTATCTTATTCTCAAATTATTAAATTAAAGTTTTTACATTAGTAAATAATAACGTAGAGAGTATAAAATATGGATATAATTCATGTACAAAATGGAACCTTCGATAAATATTTTTCAGCTACGGAGTTTTTTCATATCAATGGAAAAAGCTATTTCATTGGCATTAGTGAAGATGGTAGCTATAGGATCTACCCAATAGATAAAACTGGGGTTATCCTTGAAAAAAAAATAATATCCGAAGGAAAAGTTGAAACAAATATTTATGACTTAAATGTAATAAAAGATACATATAATGGATATATATATTTATATATAATTAATTCAGAGCAAACACTTATATCTCTATACACGATAACAGATAACCTTACCCTAGAGTTATCCTATTCTCTACGTTCTAATGTACGTAAGGTGGCAGGGATGTTTTATATAGTAAATAATAACCTATTTCAATATAGACAAAGCAGCACCACCAAAGCTTGGGAAATTCATCAATTTAATATAAATAGCCAATAAATTATTTAATATCATTAAGTTATGTAATAGCAAAATTACTATAAATACAGTAGTTTTGCTATTTCCTTGATAACTAGTATTTAATTTTTCAATTTAGGTGTACAATACCCGATTCATTAGCATCACAAGCAATAAATTTAACTAGCTAAAATGGCACTACTAATCACCAAAAAATGCATCAATTGCGATATGTGCGAACCCGAATGCCCTAATGATGCAATCTACATGGGCGATGAAATCTACGAGATCGATACAAACCTTTGTACCGAATGCGTTGGTCATTATGATAAGCCAACCTGCCAATCCGTTTGCCCAATCACAAATACCATTATCACCGATCCTGCTCATATTGAAAGCCAAGAGCAGCTATGGGATAAATTTGTGATGATCCACCATGCTGATAAAATATGATAAAAAATAACAGCCTCTTCGCCCATGACGCCTGAACCAAGCGTTCATTCAACAATAGAATCGTTATTAACCACTGTATTTTTTATCCTATAAAACAAACTCTAGCGATATAAGTTCAGCTTACGTGTTGATAAATAGGCTTACCTATCAACACGTAACTTAAATGATGTTCACATAACTGATACTTTGCACTACGAGTTCAATACCCACAAAGCAGACTTATACACTTTCTATAATCACTGTTGCGGCAGCATAGTGTCGCTCATCAGTTATTGATACATGAAAATGTGTAACTCCCATTCGCTCGGCAAGCTTCTCAGCCTCTCCCGTTAGCGTTAATAGAGGTTTACCTAGCGGATCATTAGTCACTTCAAACTGATTAAATGCTAAACCATTGCGAATACCAGTCCCTAGCGCTTTAGCCGCCGCCTCTTTAACCGCAAATCGCTTTGCCAAAAAACGGGCTGGCTGCGATTGCTGTTGAAACTGCTTGAATTCACTTTCAGTTAATATCCGCTTAGCTAAACTATCAGCAGAACGCTCTATTACCGCTTCAATCCGCGCAATTTCAACAATATCAGTACCAAGACCAACAATAGCCATTAGCTGCGAGCTTCTCTCAATAATTTTTTCATATCGGATACCGCACCTGCTAGGCCACTAAATAATGCACGACCAATAATTGCATGGCCAATATTCAATTCATAAATTTCAGGTAGCACTGCAATGCGCTGAACATTGTGATAGGTTAAACCGTGCCCTGCATTTACTTTCAAACCTTTGCCTGCCGCATACGAAACCCCATCACGAATACGACGGAATTCAATTTCTTGTTCCTGCTCGGTTTTAGCATCTGCATAAGCACCAGTGTGAATTTCAATAAAAGGTGCGCCAGATGCCTGTGCAGCATCAATTTGCGCATGGTCTGCATCAATAAACAGTGAAACTTGAATACCCGCTTCTGTAAGGCGTTTCACCGCATCTGATACTTTGTCAAACTGACCTGCTACATCCAACCCACCTTCGGTGGTGACTTCTTCTCGTTTCTCAGGCACTAAACAGCAAAAAGTAGGCTTAATACGACATGCGATTTCCACCATTTCTTCAGTCACTGCCATTTCAAGATTCATGCGTGTTTGAATGGTTTCTTTGAGTAGTTCTATATCTCTATCTGTAATATGACGGCGGTCTTCACGTAAATGCACAGTGATACCATCTGCTCCGGCTTGTTCTGCAACAAAGGCAGCTTGAACTGGATCTGGGTATTGGGTACCCCGTGCATTTCTTACGGTTGCAATATGATCGATGTTCACACCTAACAAAAGCTCAGCCATTCTCTACTCCCCAAATTAATACAGTCAAATACTCTTCAATGCCCCTATCCTACTGCAATTTCGCTACTTATGGGAATAAATCTCTGCTTCATTCGAGTACCTTTCCAAACTTATCTTTAGATTTCTGCAAATAGTTAATTTTTTGGGAAGCGGCTCGAAGAATACAATTGGACCAAACAATATCGCTCGCAATGAACGATATGTTACGCCAGACTCAACTTATGATTTGGTGGCATTAGAATTGGTAGGTATGGCAAATTGCCTAAAGAGTTCTCTACTTTTCAGTGGCTTCCCACCTAAATACGGTTTTAAAGCCATACGAGTAAATCGCTTAGCAGCTTTCAGAGTATCACTATCAGGAAATTCTCTCGCAGCTAATGCTTTAAGCTGTTTACCTGTAAAACTCAATTGGTCAATAATGAGGCTACCAATAAAACCTTTTTCTTCGCGATAGCGATAAGTCATGGTATCCGACACAGGCTCACCGCTTCCCGCACAATGCAGAAAGTCAACACCATAACCAAGGTAGGATAACAATGCTAATTCAAACTGTCTTAGTGCGAACTCAGGGGTTTTTTCACTTGCAGCAAGCACTTGTATACATGAAAGGTAATCAAAAAATAAGGCTGAATAAGGTGTACCAAACTCAATAACCCGTGTTACTAGCTCATTGAGGTATAGGCCACTATAAAGTACTGTACCGCTTAATGGGAGTGATAATGAGATTGGATCCGCATTGATCAGTGTTTTGATTTCTCCTTTGCCACCCCAACGGATCAGCAAAGGAGTAAAGGGTTGTAAACAACCCCGAAGTGGTGAACGATTTCGGCGAGCCCCTTTGGCGAGTAGACGGATCTTGCCTTCGCCTTCAGTGAAAAAATCAATTAATAAGCTCGTTTCACTGAAGGGTCTAGAATGGAGTACAAACGCTCGTTGCCAACCACTCACAGTGATCTACCTATTATTTTAGATCATCAACATAGCCTAAGCTGCGCAATGCACGTTCATCATCAGCCCAGCCAGCTTTTACTTTAACCCACAGTTCAAGGTGAACTTTGGTATCAAACAGTCTTTCCATATCGATACGTGCTTCAGTACCGATGGTTTTCAATTTGCTACCTTTATTCCCTATGACCATTTTCTTTTGGCCTTCACGTTCAACTAAAATTAGGCCATTAATGTGGAAGCCTCCCTTTTCCATTACTTTAAATTGTTCAATTTCAACAGTAACGGAATAAGGAAGTTCATCACCTAAGAAGCGCATCAATTTTTCACGAATGATTTCAGATGCCATAAAGCGCTGTGAACGATCAGTGATATAATCTTCAGGGAAGTGATGATCAGCTTCAGGAATATGTTGTTTTACAATCTTGGCGATTGTATCAACCCCTTTACCTTTTTCAGCACTAATCGGCACAACATCAAGGAAATTCATTTTTTGGCTAACAAAACCAATATGCGGAAGCAAAACCGTTTTGTCAGTTACATTATCGATTTTATTAATCGCTAATATGACTGGGCACCGAAGGCTTTTCAACTTATTGAGAACCATTTCATCATCATCAGTCCAATTCGTGCCTTCAACCACAAAAATAACTAATTCAACATCACCAATAGAACTGGATGCTGCGCGATTCATCAAACGGTTTATTGCTCGTTTTTCTTCAATATGCAAACCTGGAGTATCCACATAGATGATTTGATATTCATCTTCAGTATGGATCCCCATAATGCGATGGCGGGTTGTCTGAGGCTTTCTCGATGTAATCGAAACTTTTTGCCCCAATAGCTGGTTTAGCAGTGTTGACTTACCCACATTTGGTCGCCCAACAATAGCTACAAAGCCACAGTGGGGATGTTTTTCACTCATTCAATCTCCAAAATTTTCAATGCTTGTTCGGCAGCAGCTTGCTCAGCTTTACGACGGCTTGAACCAATTCCATTAATTGGCTGCTCAATGCCACTAACTTGGCAATGGATCGTAAATTCCTGATCATGTGCCTCACCTTTTACTTGTACAACAACATAATTAGGTAATGGCAAATGACGCCCTTGCAAATATTCTTGTAATCTCGTTTTCGGGTCTTTTTGTTTGTCACCCGGGCTAATTTCATTCAGCCTAGTTTGATACCAATCCAAAATAATTCTTTCAATTGTTTGGATATCACTATCGAGAAAGATACCGCCGATAAGTGCTTCCACTGTATCCGCTAGTATTGATTCACGGCGAAAACCGCCACTTTTTAGCTCACCAGGCCCTAAACGTAAACACTCGCCTAGTTCAAACTCACGAGCAATTTCTGCTAGCGTATTTCCACGCACTAGCGTTGCTCTCATTCGGCTCATATCACCTTCATCCACTTTAGGAAAGCGGTGATATAAATCATTTGCTATCACAAAACTTAAAATAGAATCACCAAGGAATTCTAAACGCTCATTATGCTTACTGCTCGCACTACGGTGCGTGAGCGCCTGAATCAAAAGATCATGTTGATTAAACTTATAACCAAGTTTTCGTTGTAATTGCTCAAGTAAAGAGGGGTTCATCGCGCCTAGCCATTTCTCTGATTGACAAAAAAGCACACGCAACAGACCTGTAAAAAACAAAACTGTTGCGTTTGCACTGGCTTCTAATACTTTTCCCATTGTTTAATACACAACGTGAATAAAACGATAGAAATTAATTAAAAAGCCAATAAATATTAATTAAATTATATTGTACACTGAGAAAAACAATAATGCTTCGGTTTATGTGGGTTTTGATAATAAAACCCAAATCTACCTGTCATATTTCAAGTTGCTAGGGGCTAGCTATACTCAGCTAGGCAGGTCACATAGTTTATCTATGCTTACCGCCTAGCTTCGTTTGTCGCTTACTATACAACTCGAATTATTTAGAGTATCAACTCGTTATACTTCAAATTATGATCCGATTGGTCCAATACGGCTAAAACGAATACCTGTCGGCCATTCATTCTCTTGTTTATCTAAACTTAGCCAGATAAATACAGCACGTCCAACAAGGTTCTCTTCAGGAACAAAGCCCCACATACGGCTATCAGAACTATTATCCCTATTATCACCCATCATAAAATAATGCTTTTCAGGCACAATCCATTCATTTGAAGGCATGTTAGGTTGAACATAACGCGATTCTGTAATCGCTTGACGAATAATCAAAATTTGATGCTCAACAGTATCCAATTTCTCAGTTCTTTGATATTGACGTAACGCATTACCGGGAACAGGCTGGTCAACAGGGATCTGGTAATTACCTTTTTGGCTTTCAACAACAGAATCCACATTAAAGAACATTGTCCATTCACTTGGTGCTAAAGGACCATAAGTGATGGGTAATTGTTGGGTACAGTTGTTATCTGCGCAATTTGGATAAATCGTCAATTCTTTCGCATCTGGGTTATAAACGATTTTATCACCCGGTAAACCTATCACTCGTTTTACAAAATCCACACTTGGATCTTTAGGATATTTAAAGACAGCAATATCACCACGTGATGGTTTACCTGTTTTAATTAGCGTAGTTTGCGTAATGGGATCTTTCAGACCATACGCAAACTTCTCAACCAACATAAAATCCCCAACTAATAATGTTGGCATCATTGAGCCTGATGGAATTTGAAATGGCTCATAAATAAATGAACGCACCACCAAAACAATCGCTAAAACAGGAAAAATAGAAGATCCAGTTTCAACCCATGATGGACGGCGTACCACTTTTTCCATTTCATCTTGGGTCAATGAGCCTTGGCTCGCTTCCTGTATTTGTTGCAGCTTTTTCTTCCGCGCAGGCGAAAACTTAAAGCGATCTAAACACCAGATAATCCCAGTAACCAATGTGGCTAATGTTAGGATCAAGGCAAAGGTGTTAGCCATTGAGACTCCTTGTATTATTAGTTGTCTTTACCGACATGCAAAATAGCTAAGAACGCTTCTTGAGGTAGTTCAACATTACCTACCTGTTTCATACGCTTCTTACCGTCCTTTTGCTTCTGTAACAGTTTTTTCTTACGGCTAACATCACCGCCATAACACTTAGCAAGTACGTTTTTACGTAGCTGCTTAACTGTCGATCGAGCAATAATATGGTTACCGATAGCCGCTTGAATAGCAATATCAAACTGCTGACGTGGGATCAGCTCTTTCATCTTCTCAACCAATTCACGACCACGATACTGCGAATTCGCGCGGTGCGTTATCAGCGCTAGCGCATCCACACGCTCACCATTGATCATCACATCGACACGTACCATGTCGGAAGCTTGGAAGCGTTTAAATGCATAATCTAATGATGCATAGCCACGCGAGGTCGATTTCAAACGGTCAAAGAAATCTAAAACAACTTCAGACATTGGAATATCATAAGTCAATGAGACTTGATTACCATGATAGACCATATTCGTCTGAACACCGCGTTTTTCTACACAAAGTGTAATTACGTTGCCTAAATATTCTTTAGGCATCAACATATGACACTCTGCTATAGGCTCTCGTAACTCTTCAATATTGTTTAGAGGCGGTAATTTAGCAGGGCTATCGACATAAACGACTTCACCATTAGTTTGTTCTACTTCATAAACAACCGTTGGTGCCGTAGTAATCAGGTCTAAATTATATTCACGCTCTAAACGTTCTTGGATAATCTCCATGTGGAGTAAGCCAAGGAAGCCACAACGGAAACCAAAGCCAAGCGCACTCGAGGTTTCTGGCTCATAAAATAATGAAGCATCATTGAGGCTTAATTTACCTAATGCATCACGGAAGGCTTCATAATCATCAGAACTCACAGGGAATAAACCTGCATAGACCTGTGGTTTAACCTTTTTGAACCCGGGAAGTGCTTTATCAGCAGGATTACGAGCACCAGTTAATGTATCCCCTACTGGCGCACCAGTGATGTCTTTAATTGCACAGACTAGCCAGCCCACTTCACCACAACTTAAAGAATCACGGTCAATTTGTTTTGGTGTAAAGATACCAAGACGGTCAGCATTGTATACCTGCCCAGTACTCATCACCTTAACTTTATCGCCTTTACGCAACACGCCGTTTTTAATTCGGATTAAGGAGACAACGCCCAAATAATTATCAAACCATGAGTCAATAATTAGTGCTTGTAGTGGCGCATCAACATCACCTTGCGGTGCAGGAATTGTTTGCACTAAACGCTCAATAACATCTTGTACACCAATACCTGTTTTCGCAGAACAACGTACTGCATCATGAGCATCAATGCCCACAATATCTTCAATTTCTTCGGCAACACGCTCAGGATCAGCGGCTGGTAAGTCAATTTTGTTCAGAACAGGAACGACTTCTAGATCCATTTCGATGGCGGTATAACAGTTTGCAAGCGTTTGAGCTTCCACGCCTTGCCCTGCATCAACAACCAACAAAGCACCTTCACACGCCGCTAAGGAACGAGAAACTTCATAAGAGAAGTCAACGTGGCCAGGGGTATCAATAAAGTTTAATTGATAGGTCTCACCATCAGAGGCTTTATAATCTAGCGTTACACTTTGCGCTTTGATTGTAATCCCACGTTCACGCTCTAAATCCATAGAGTCAAGAACCTGAGCTGCCATTTCCCTATCCGTTAATCCACCACAGATCTGAATAATACGATCAGACAGTGTTGATTTACCATGGTCGATGTGAGCAATGATAGAAAAGTTTCTTATGTTATTGATTTTCAAGGTAATGTCTTCTTTTAAATTGCCTACAAAATCAGCCCTGCATAAATACTTGCCGCAGAACTAAAATGCTATGATTATCACAAGATTGCTAATTAGCAGCATTTTACATAGAAGCTCCCACTAACACAAAGGTTCAATGTAAAACAACTGTAAACTACTTAGAGCCTGTTGATGAACGATTGCGGTATAAAACAAAACCGCCTGTTATCACAGGCGGTACTGACTTAGCAATCAACTTGAACGGAAAGCTCCCCAGGAGGAAGTCCTATCTGTAAGATAACTGGCTGAAATGCTGACTCGTCACGCCAGTAAGAGGCAATTTTACGCGCTAAAAAAAAGCCTAAAAAACCACCAGCAATGCCAGAGGTAGCAACCCATACTTGTTCAAAACCTGCAAGTTGTACTAATACAGCCACTAAAAATAGGCCAATTAGAGGAGTTAGATAAACCAACATCGCAGAACGTAGTAAACTCCCTTCAGGAATGCCTACCTCAACCTTTTGACCAACAACTAAAGGTTGTTCAATTTCAACTTCTAACTGATGTTCTGTATTCGGTCCTATTTTACTTAGTGCATAAGAGCCACAAGCTCCACGAGCACTACAGCTACCACATCCAGAAGAAGCGCCATAACGCAATAACGCTCTTCCTTGATGCCAACGAATCACTGTTGCCCATTCTTTTATCATCATTTACTCCTAGAAACGAATGCTTGCAGCAACTTGCTGTGCCGTAGCTAACGGCAGCTCACCTATTATGGTAATCACATTTTGTTTCTGAGTCATGGTATAAATTGTGCGGCGACCATTTTGGATTGGTTGATCTAAAGGTAGCCCTTGCTCAGCCTTAGTAATATTAACTGAGAATGTAAATAATCCATCGCTAAATAATGCGCTTTCAACTTCATCATTCTCTGCCAGTTTACGCTCTGAACGTGACACCTCTTCAAAACCTGGCGGTAAAAAACCAACTCGCCATTTAAATGACGGACTACTATTTTTCGGGGAGACTAATAGTGGCGGCAGATTAATTTTACTTAGATTGGCCAGTGAATCATTAACCGTTTTACTGTCTAAAACAGTCGATATCACTCGGAACTGCTCTATGGTTTGACTATTATTGTCTAAAAGATCAACGCGTAGCGGTAATTTAGTTTCTTCATCAATCAATAAAACATAATTAAAGCGTGAATTATCTTTAGAGATAATTCGGATCACTAACGATGGCTTATCACCGATGTGAGTTCTCCCCGCATCAATGAAATTATAATACGGCTTGATTTTATCGTAGTCAGCGAACAGCACTGACGGTAAGTTATCAACAATGTGATTACCATTTAAACTAAATGCATCAAAACCTGGCTCAAAATAGCTGATTTGTTGCCCTTTTTGCACAATCTCACGTCGAGATGAATCCATTTGGATCATCTGAGAGATGGGAACATTATTAATAATCCCATGTCGATAACGCACTGGGATAATGCTTCTGGGGCTAAAAGACATGAACGACATTTCATAGGAAAGATTTTGGGCAGCACTTCCCATCTCTTTGAAGAGAACTTCAGCATCTGGTTGAGATGCCGAAGCTTGATTATAAATAATCAGGCTGCCCGTCAGGCAGATGACGGATAACCACTTATTCATTATTGCAGTTTAACTCCTGCGGGTACTACAGCTTTGTCACTTTCATGATATTGTTGATTCAACATTGAACGTCTTTCGATTTCATACTGCTGAAGCATTGCATTAACACGTTGATTTTGCTGTTCAACTTGTTGCATTTGCTGTTCATTACCAAACAGCTGGCCATCAGAGAAGTTTAAGCTAACGGGAGCACCAGCACCAGCTGGGATCGTATTAAATACCGGTTCATCAATCACAGAATCGGATGAATTGCTTTGATTATATTGCTGTACCCCAACAATTACCGCCAGTGATACACAAGCAGCAACGCCAATCTGTGTAATTTGACTTGCCCATGGGCGTACTTTTTGCCAGAACGGCATTCCGCTCCACGTTGTTGGTTCAGGTTGCGATTCCATAACTACCTGAGGATTAATACGCACAACTTCATTCTCTAATGCTGCGGCAACTTTACCTGCTATGTCAAAATTCATGACGTCAGGGGTATCATTACGCAGAGTATCACGAATAAGATGATAGCTCTCCCAACGTTTTTGTAACGTTGAATCACATGTAATGGCGTTTACTAATTCTATATCAAGAACTTCGCCATCCATCATTGCGGAAAGTTTCTCTCTTTGCATGCCCGAATACCTTCAGTTAATTGCATCACAATTACAGTTTAATGCCCTGATTATGTTTATCTGCACTATTATACGTTGTGATCAAAAATCAATCACATGACCAATTGTTAGTGCCGTTGGATCAGTGGCTGTACTTTATTATCGATAGCTTCTCGAGCTCTAAAGATCCGCGAACGTACAGTACCCACAGGGCAATCCATAATTTCAGCGATCTCTTCATAACTTAAACCATCAAGCTCCCTGAGTGTTATTGCCATTCTTAAATCTTCAGGTAACGACTCTATGGTTCGAAAAACTACCCTTTTCAGTTCTTCAGACAACATTAAGTTCTCTGGGTTCGAAATTTCTTTTAATGCACTAGCGGTTTCGAAGTTTTCTGCATCGCTGGCCTCCAGATCTGACGCTGGTGGGCGGCGATCTTGAGCAACTAAATAATTTTTAGCTGTATTGACAGCAATACGATACAACCATGTATAAAATGCACTATCACCACGAAACGACCCAATCGCACGATAAGCTTTGATGAAAGACTCCTGAGCAACATCAGGCACATCAGCTTGAGGTACGTAACGGGAAACTAAACTTGCAACTTTGTGCTGATATTTAATCACCAGCAAGTTGAAAGCTTTTTGGTCCCCCTTTTGGACTTTTTCGACCAACATCTGGTCTGTCAGTTGCTCGCTCATTCCTGGGAAAATCTCCCGAACTCAGGCTGTAAATTTGTTAAATTGATCATCACTCCCTTCCTAAAGCAAGCATAACTTTGAGTAATAAAAATAGATGAAGTTCAATTTAATGCATAAAATTAATAAAAAACTTACAATAAAAGTCGTTTCTCACTGATAAAGGATCCTTGCGATCCGAAGAAAATCACTTTAAAACCATTTAGGTAGCATACCGCTTTATCAATATATACTCAAAATAATTCGAGGTGCAGCTAAGCAACAAGTCACCGAGTCATTAGGCACATAGATAGCTATATGGCAGCGCGAGTATATGCGACCAGCACCACTGCAACTTGAAGTATGACGTGTATAAACGTCAAGCTCAACCCACCATAATCAATAACATTAAAGACGCTTTCACAAATAGCATTGACAAGTGCGATAGGCTAACATGAAAACTCCAATTAATACTACACAGCATACAACCACTTATGAAAAACTCTACACAGCATTACACTGATATTCTTATTATTGGTAGCGGTGTCGCAGGGCTTTCTGCTGCATTGCGGCTCGCACCGTTTCATCAAGTGACTATTCTTAGTAAAAGTAAGCTAAATGAAGGCGCATCATACTACGCACAAGGCGGAATTGCTGCTGTTTTCGACGACAGTGACAGCGTTGAATCTCATGTTGAAGACACACTCATTGCAGGGGCTGGCATTTGTGAAAAGCAATCCGTTGAATTTATCGCCTCCAATGCAAAAGAATGCGTACAATGGCTGATTGATCAAGGTGTTCTCTTTGATACTGAAGTCACCGATTCTGGAACAACCCAATACCACCTCACTCGTGAAGGTGGACACAGCCACCGGCGAATACTCCACCACGCAGACGCAACAGGCAAAGAAGTTGAAACAACACTGGTCAACCTTGCTTTTTCCCATCCCAATATTCATATAAAAGAACGCTATAATGCCGTCGATCTCATTCGATCGGATAAGGTTGGTTTGTCAGGTCATACGCGTATCGTTGGTGCTTATGTGTGGAATCGACAAAAAGAACAAGTTGAAACGATCCGCGCTAAGATCATCGTGTTGGCTACTGGTGGCGCAGCAAAAGTTTATCAATATACCACCAACCCTGATATATCTTCTGGTGATGGGATAGCAATGGCATGGCGCATTGGCTGTAGCGTAGCCAACCTTGAATTCAACCAATTTCACCCGACATGCCTATTCCATCCACAAGCACGCAATTTTTTACTGACAGAAGCATTACGTGGTGAAGGCGCTTACTTAAAGCGTCCTGATGGTAGCCGTTTTATGCCTGACTATGACCAACGCGGTGAACTCGCCCCACGTGATATTGTCGCTAGAGCGATAGATCATGAAATGAAGCGCTTAGGTGCAGATTGCATGTATCTTGATATTAGCCACAAACCTGCTGACTTTATTCAAAACCATTTCCCAACTATTTACGAAAAATTACTGACATTAGGGTTAGATCTGACTAAAGAACCGATTCCTATCGTGCCCGCCGCTCACTATACCTGTGGTGGTGTTCAAGTTGATCAAAATGGCATGACAGATATTCATAATCTTTATGCAATCGGGGAAGTCAGTTATACCGGTTTACATGGTGCGAACCGCATGGCATCCAATTCATTATTAGAGTGCCTTGTTTATGGTTGGTCCGCATCCGAACATATCAAAAAAGTGATCTCGCAAGTTGCAGATATTACAACCTTGCCAGAATGGGACGATAGCTTAGTTCATAATTCAGATGAGCAAGTGATCATTCAACATAACTGGCATGAATTACGATTATTTATGTGGGATTACATGGGGATCGTCAGGACGACTAAACGGCTGGAAAGGGCTTTACGGCGGATCCATATGTTACAACAAGAAATTCATGAATATTATGCAAACTTCCGTATTTCAAATAACTTACTGGAATTAAGAAACCTTGTTCAAGTCGCTGAATTGATGGTTCGCTGTGCTCTAGAACGTAAAGAAAGTAGAGGGTTACACTATACACTAGACTACCCTGAGCAACTTGAGCACTCAGGCCCCACTATTCTCAAACCTTAAATCGATTAGTAGCCAGCGACTGTTGGCTACTAATATTTTAAATAAAACTCGCGGATCAATTGCTGAAAATCTTCGGTATAAACCTGACTATCAACCTCCTTTAATGCCAATGTTGACACATTAGGCTCTACAAAGGTCAACTTCAGGCCTAGTAGCATGCGATGAAACGCCGTGGTTGATTTATCTTGGATATTGATTCGATACGCGGTGAACCACCCTTCCTTATTTGCCATTATTTCAACTTTTTGACCGACTTCATAAGGTAAAACAAGGCATAACACCCCATCAGCGACTAAGCATTGCTTAGCACAATCAAGTAATGTTTCATGAGTCAGTGTCGCAGTATAACGGGCCTGATCACGTTGCTCTGTACTACAAGACACTGATGGCTCAAAATAAGGAGGATTACTGACAATAAGATCATATTGTTGTGGGTTAACCGCACTAAATTCAACAATATCTTGCGCAAAAACGCGCAACCGCCCAGCCCATTTTGATTCAATGAAGTTCTCTTGCGCTTGTTCTGCCGCTGCATTATCTAATTCAACAGCATCAATCAGTAATTGCGAGTTTCGTTGAGCCAACATCAAAGCAATTAACCCACTACCACAACCTATATCTAATGCTCTTTTGGCTTGTTGAACTGGTGCCCATGCTCCCAATAACACACCATCTGTTCCCACCTTCATTGCACAACGATCATGTCCAACAAAAAATTGCTTAAAGGTAAAACCACCTTTGCGATAATTTTTCTTCACGTTACTCAACCACTCTGAATAGTATATTAATTATTCAAATTCTCATTATGTGACAATTTAAAAATGAAAATATTACATTTTTTCCACAAAATAATTCTCATAGTGTGAGAATATTATTTGAGCCCAAAAATGTTTACTGCTAAGTTCGAAAAAAAGGGGATACCATGAACAGTATTAACCGAACATTGAATATTTTATCCTATATCACTGCCAGTGCGGTTCCCGTCACTCCGCAAATGATTTCTAACGAATTAAATATTCCTGTTTCCACTGTTTATCGCTTGCTAGCCATTCTCATAAACTGGGAATTTATCACATACGCTAGGCAATATGGTACGTATACTGTTGGTGCGCAGAGTATCAAAACTCAGGAAAAATACTACCAACACAGCTTACTGATGAATTCATCCAAAATTGAATTGCAGTCATTGAGTAAAAAAACCCAAGAAACGGTTGCGATTATTACCTCAAATCTATGTGAAACCATCTGTGTTGACATGATCGAAAGCTCTCAGGCACTACGTTGCTCCTTTGTGATTGGCCGCGGCAACACACTTATAAAAGGCGCTAGTGCAAAAACATTGTTAGCTTTTCGCGATGCAGACTATCAATCACTGGTATTTGAAACTCATGGCGAACAATTACAATCACCAGAGAGTATAACGCAGTTAAAGCAAGACCTGACGCAAATTCGCCAACAAGGCTATGGTGTATCTTATGGTGAAATTGATGAAGGCGTATTAGGTGTTTCCGCCCCCATTTTTAAGGGTAATGATGTCATTGCCGTGGTTTCTGTCATGGCACCTGAATTTCGCTCTACTCATCGTGTTGATGAGTTTATTGTTGAGACCTGCAAAGCAGCGCTCAATATGACCAGACTGATTAATCTGGAGTAATTATGGCAGCACCTTTTATTTGGCAAGGCCGTACTGATGGAGATACTGAAGAGCACTTACGCATCCATCAAGTCATGAATAAAAACACCCCTGCACAGTTTGCTTTAATCGGTTTTGCCTCTGATGAAGGGGTAAGGCGTAATAAAGGACGACTAGGTGCTAAAGCAGGGCCTGATGCTATTCGTCAACAATTGGCTGGACTCCCATTACATCAGCCTCTCGCGATCCGCGATGCAGGAACCGTCCGTTGTGATGATAACGATCTCGAAACCGCTCAGCGCAATCTTTCTGATCAATTGATCGCGATTTTATCATCAAATCAAACCCCTATCGTTTTAGGCGGTGGACATGAAGTTGCTTTTGCTAGCTTCCAAGGTTTATTTGACTTTGTTGCCCAAACAGAGCCAACTAAAACAATAGGTATCATTAATTTTGATGCTCACTTTGACCTCAGAACGGCAATGGAAGCGACTTCAGGAACACCTTTTTTACAATCGGCAAAATTATGCGAACAACATAATCGCCCATTTAATTATCTCTGTTTAGGTATTGCTGACCATGGCAACACTAAAGTGTTATTTGATACTGCTGATAAATTAGGGTGCCAATATATTCGTGATAGAGAGCTATCCCAAAGCCAACTACCAAAAGCAATTAATCAAATTCAGCAATTTATCGAACAAGTCGATTACCTTTATGTCACTGTTGATTTAGATGTTTTTTCTGCCTCAATTGCGCCTGGGGTAAGTGCTCCCGCAGCAAAAGGCATTAATACCGAAACATTTGATGAATTATTTGCCGTAATTAAAGCCAGTCAAAAAATTGCTGTCTTTGATATTGCTGAATGTAATCCAGAATTTGATATTGATAACCATACGTCAAAATTAGCAGCTTATTTAATTTACCAATTTTTATTCTAATAAACACACAACAATGCGACTGATAAAAACACCGTAAATTTGCAGTAATATATTTCAACTTTTCTTAAATGAAACTATAACAACAGATTTTAAGGAAAGTACTGGCAAAATAACGGTGCTACAGGGAAACTATATGAACTTTACATTACAATTAGACACCTTATCGACACTTTTACTAACCGTACTTTGCCTTCTTATGGGTATCCACCTTAAAAAACGCATTGAATGGTTACAACGCTTTTGTATTCCATCACCTGTTATTGGTGGTTTTCTTGTTAGCTTAATTATTTGGGGTTTAAAATCCTTTAATTTAGCTGAAATTCATTTTGACACCAGCCTACAAACTTTCCTAATGGTTGCCTTTTTTACCACTATCGGTATTGATGGCAGCTTCCGCATTTTAAAAAGTGGTGGACGTTTATTATTCATCTACCTATTTATCTGTTGGTTTATTGTTTTATTCCAAGATACTTTTGGTGCAGGCTTAGCGCATTTATTGGGGATCAACCCAGTAATCGGCGTTATGGCAGGTGGTGTATCACTCACTGGTGGTCATGGTGGTGCCGCAGCTTTCGGTCAAATGGCTGAAGGGCTTGGCGTACAGTCCGCAACCGTAGCTGCTATTGCGGCGGCGACCTTTGGCTTAATTACTGGTAGCTTATTAGGCGGACCAATTGCGTCTTATTTAATAAAAAAACATAACGTCGTTATTGAAGCTGATGAAACCATTAAAAGCCCAAAAGTGACCGAGACGATCGCCAGCAAAATTGAATCGATTGACGCTCATGCATTTTTAAAAATGCTTGCATTAGTGCTGGGTATTATGGTTATTGGTCAATTCGCCTCAGCTCAATTCACTAAAGCAACGGGTTTTTCATTACCAAGTTATGTTGGAGCGATGATCATTGCTATCGTGATCCGCAATATCAACGATCAGGTTAATTTATTTAAAATTAACCAAAAATCTGTTGATTTAATTTCTGAAGTTTCTTTAGGACTCTTTTTAACGATGGCAATGATGTCGCTAAAAATTTGGGAACTAAAAGAAGTGGCTTTACCACTGTTTATTATCCTGTTTGCCCAAGTTGTGATACTTATTTTACTCGTCATATTCGTTATCTTTAAATTACTCGGTAAAAATTATGACGCAGCGGTTATGTGCTCTGGTTTAATGGGGCATGGATTAGGTGCAACACCTAATGCAATGGCTAATATGTCTTCAGTTTGTGAACGTTATAAACAAGTTTCTATGAAAGCGTTTATGATTGTTCCATTAAGTGGTGCAGTACTGATTGACCTAGTCGGCATCCCATATCATACATGGTTAATTAACATTCTGAGTTAACTTCTCTCAACTCAAAATAATTCGAGTTGTAGATAGACGAGCCGATAAGTATGAGTAAATAATGTGATTTGGATAGCTGAGCCTAGTTAACACTCCTACAACTTGGAATATAACGAGTACTATCGCGTGCTTTCACCTCGGAAAGCACGCTTTCTGGCAATATTACTGCCCGCTGCATACAAAAACAGGTACACTTTACCAAAAGATGCATATTTTCAGATGAACAATTTGGCTAACCTGTTTATAATCAGCGCCCCAAATAGAGGTATATCATGACTGCAACCACATTTTCTGAACTTGAACTAGATGAAAGCCTGATCAACGCGCTGGCAGATAAAGGCTATGAACGCCCAACTGCGATTCAGGCAGCCGCCATCCCTGCTGCAATGGATGGTCGTGATGTTTTAGGTTCAGCTCCCACTGGCACCGGCAAAACTGCCGCATTCTTACTGCCAGCTATCCAACATTTACTCGATTTTCCAAGAAAAAAATCAGGTCCTCCGCGGGTGCTTGTTTTAACACCAACCCGTGAATTGGCAATGCAGGTTGCAGATCAAGCAAGAGAATTATGTGCTCATAATCACCTTGATATCGCCACGATTACTGGCGGCGTTGCGTATATGAACCACGCCGAAGTTTTTAGTGAAAACCAAGATATTGTTGTCGCTACCACAGGTCGCCTACTGCAATACATAAAAGAAGAAAATTTTGACTGCCGTGCAGTAGAAATTTTGATCCTTGATGAAGCTGACCGCATGTTAGATATGGGCTTTGCCAATGATATTGAGACTATCGCAGGTGAAACTCGTTGGCGCAAACAAACCATGCTGTTTTCAGCTACCCTTGAAGGGGAAGCTATTCGTGATTTTTCTGAACGCTTGTTAGAAGATCCGATTGAAATCGATGCTGAATCATCACGTCGTGAACGTAAAAAAATACAGCAATTTTACTACCGCGCAGATACGCTAGAGCATAAAACAGCTTTACTATGTCATCTCATAAAACAAGACGATGTGACTAAATCAATTGTTTTTGTACGTAAGCGTGAACGAATTCGTGAAGTCGTACAATGGCTGCGCGATGCAGGTATTGAGCCTTGCTATCTTGAAGGTGAGATGGTTCAAGCAAAAAGAAATGAAGCGGTACGCCGCCTTGTAAGTGGGCAAGTCAAAGTTTTAGTTGCGACTGACGTAGCCTCTCGCGGCTTAGATATCGATGATGTTAGCCATGTGTTTAACTTTGATATGCCGCGCACTGCGGATGTCTATATACACCGTATCGGCCGCACAGGAAGGGCTGGTAAAAAAGGAACAGCAATCTCATTGATTGAGGCTCATGACTATCCTTTATTTGGTAAAGTCACTCGCTATATTGAAGATCCAATCAAAATGCGTGTTGTTGATTCTTTACGTCCAACCACTAAAGCACCTTCAGAAGCTATGATGAATAAACCAAAACCATCTAAGAAAGTGCTAGCAAAACGTAAAGAAAAGAAAAAAGAAGAAGAGTCTAAAAAGAAAGCAAAAGTTCGTCTTCGTGATAAAAAGAACATCGGTAAACGCCGTAAACCAGCAACCACTTCAGCGACACCAACGACTAATAAAACTGAATAAATTTAAAAACGGGCTTAGCCCGTTTTTTATTGCATCATTAACGTCAATTTTTCACGCAATAACCTTCCCTGTGGTGATAAATAATCCGCTTTAATCATATGATTTTCCAATACATCAAGACAATCATAACCTTGATGATTTTTAATTCGCCAATCCGCCCCTTGAGCCAGTAAAAACTCAGCGACTAATAATGCATAACAGCCTAAAGCATCATGGAGTGGCGTATTACCCGTACTGTCTACCGCATTTATTTCACACCCTTCCGCTAATAAGATTGCAGTTTGCTCTAACCGCCCAGATTGCGCGGCAAGGTGTAAAAAGGTTCGTTCATTTCCTAAGTGTACTTTTTTAATATCACTCGCATATGAAGAAGCCAAAAGAACCTTCATAAATTCAGGATCCGTTGATCTCACAGAGTATCCAACCAACTTATCAAGATGAACTGGTTTATTACCAACTGAGATCAAATTGGTGAATCCAGCAATATTGCCCTGTTTAATACTGTTTTCGCAACAACCTTGCCAACAATCGGTTTGATCATCATGAAAAAATGATAATCCGTAACTAAACTGCTCTAATTGAACCTCAATATCATCGTTAACTACCCTACTGTCATTCTCCCATGGTGTAAAATGACACATCATTTTGAGAATTTTAGGCATACCATGCGCAATGAAATTCCGCGTCAATAAACGATGAGGAAGCCAATCTCGCCATGTTTTACCTTCATTGTAGTAATCTAATATGATCTTATTACCTAGTGCAGGAGGAAATGGCTTTAATGATTGAAGTAAATCCAACCAATCATATCGAACAACATAAAAACGAACGAGGCCGTCATTTGCGATTTGTTTTGCTTTTTCATAATCCATACCAATTCTTTGGATCGTATTTTTAGCAACTCCCGCAGAACTAAAAGCAATACAAGGCGTATTACTCGCAAGAGCGGCAAATGTTGCCAATCCTCCTCCTAACGAGTGGCCAACACAAATCATATTTCCCTTAGATACTTTATAAAGAATATTGGTTAAATTGACCGCTTGAAAATATTGAGGTTCATAGTAGCCAAGTCCTTGCCGGATATCCGCATAAAAATCAACTAACTCATCTGAACCAGCGAAGCAAATAATATACAACTCATTAAAACGACAAATATTTGCTTCAAATCCTGTTGATGTATCACGTAATAAAATTGAATCAATACCAATTTCATGTAGTTGCGTATGATTAAGTCGTTCAACACCATGCATAGTTTCCCAATCTTTGAAATAAACGCCACTCGCAATTAACCCAATAAGATAATCATAAGATTGAGATTGGCGCCCAAAAAGTTTCTCAGGCGATAAATCATCAGACCATTTTGCAGCTTTAGAACATAGAGCAAATGAATTATTCTTTTTTTGATAAATATTAATGCTTTCCCGAATTAACGATATCTCATTAGCAGATTGAATTTGAATACTACTATTAATATGAGGCATAGATTCTCCCGATGAAAGTGAAGTAAGGGAGATCATTAAAGGGGAAATTTTAAGAGGAAAAAACAATGTACTTTATTAGTGAAGAATAAAAAAGCCATTAAATTCAATGGCTTTTTTAATTAGTTTTAGACTAATACTTATATTTGGAATGATACGCTGACTACAAACTTTCAGTAAAAGTACGAGTAATAACATCACGTTGCTGCTCTGGTGTCAGTGAATTAAAACGCACTGCATAACCAGAAACACGAATAGTTAACTGAGGGTATTTTTCAGGATTTTTAACTGCATCTTCTAACGTTTCACGACTTAAAACGTTAACATTCAGATGTTGGCCACCTTCAACACGTACAGTCGGCTTAACTTCTAAAGGAACTTCACGATACTCAAACGTACCAAGTTCATCTTTAGCAACGATTTGCCCTTCATTATAATCAGCTTTTGCACACACACAGCGTGCTTCATTTTTTTCTTCATCCAGTAACCAGAACGAGTTTAATAGCGCTGCATTATCAGTTTTAGTAATTTGAATACCAGTAATCATGTCGACCTCCACTTTCAGGTAGGATTAAGATCAATCCCATAATTTAACTGTCGATTATATATACTCTAAATAGTTCAAGATGCAGGTAGGCAACAAGCGAAGATAGCCAAGGAGCATAGATAACTATGTGACTCGGTTAGCTAAGCGCAGTCAACAACCCTACCTCTTGAAGTATGACGAGTAAAATTGGTCTAACCAATATCTCTACACACTATATACCAGCTAGCCACCACAGCTTCCTTGATATTTATCAATAATTTCGAGTGGCAATTAACCGTTAATAGGCCAACACCCTGTTTTAAATCAATTTTAACAAATCACTTAAATCAATATTTTTTACTAATATTCAAAAATATTTGAAACCAATTAATGAAAACGGGACTTTATCTCTTACAATCAAACCAGTAAGCTTATAGCTATAATTTGATTGTTATAGGAATTTTCATGGCAAATATCCCAACTTGGCATGACGTCATTGGCTCAGAAAAAACACAAGCCTACTTTACTGATACGCTCGCCTATGTTGCTAATGAACGTCAGAAAGGAAAAATCATTTACCCACCACAAGCAGATGTATTTAATGCATTTAGATACACCGAACTTGCCGATGTAAAAGTGGTTATCTTAGGCCAAGATCCGTACCATGGCCCAGGGCAAGCGCATGGTCTATCTTTTTCAGTTCTTCCTGGCATTAAACCACCACCATCACTGGTTAATATGTATAAAGAATTAGAAAAAGATATTCCTAACTTCCAACGTCCCGATCATGGTTATCTGCTCAGCTGGGCTCAACAAGGTGTTCTGCTACTCAATACCGTGTTAACTGTCGAACAAGGCAATGCCCACTCACATGCCCATCTAGGCTGGGAAACATTTACTGATAAAGTTATCGCCGCTATTAATGAAAATAGAGAAGGTGTCGTTTTTTTACTGTGGGGCTCACACGCTCAGAAGAAAGGCCGCATAATTGATAGCAAACGCCATCATATTTTAAAAGCCCCACACCCTTCACCACTTTCAGCACACCGTGGATTTTTAGGCTGTGGGCATTTCTCACAAACCAATCAATTATTAGAGCAGCAAGGGCTTACGCCTATCAATTGGCAGCCAAAAATTGACAATTAATTTTTATAGATACAAAAAACCGGGTATAACACCCGGTTTCTTCGATATGTTATTTAGAAACGATAACCATTGCAGGCCGCAATAAACGACCATTTAACACATAGCCTTTTTGCATAACATCAATAACTTGATTTGGTTGATGCTCAGGTGATTCAATCATCGTCATTGCTTGGTGCACTTCAGGGTTAAATGCGACGTTCGATTCTCCAACCACTTCAATACCAAACTTACCAACAGCGCTTAGGAAAGTTTTCAGCGTTAAATCCAATCCTTCTACCATTGCTTTTGATGTTTCACTTTCATGATCAGCCGCTTCAATAGCACGCTCTAAATTATCGATAACAGGCAATAGCTCATTTGAAAATTTCTCAAGTGCAAACTTGTGCGCCTTCTCAATGTCTTGTTCTGTACGACGACGAATATTTTCAATTTCAGCATGAGCACGAAGCATTGCTTCACGCTCTACTTTTTGAGATGCTGCAAGTTGCTCTTCAAGCTCAGCAATACGCGCTGCCAACGCTTGCACTTCTGCTTGTTGATCTGCCGGCTGTGCTTCTTGCTCTAGCTCCGATTTTTGTGCTTCATTTAGCTCAGGGGCTTGCTCATCATGCATGTTTTGTTCTTTACTACTCATGAATATCTCCGCGTATTTAGCATTAATCCCATTTATTAGAGTATTATGGGGATATAAAACAGGGATTCAAGGGAAGTCATGTAATGAGAGGCCAAAAAAATATGCGTAAGGACAAAAGCTCGCAAAAGACACTTTTTCGAACTATCGGTATTGTTGGCCATCCGCGCCACCCCGAAGCTTTGGCGACCCATGAATTAATCTATAATTGGCTGTTATCCAAAAACTACCACGCGATTATTGATAAACAAGTTGCCAAAGACTTAAAACTCCATAATGCTAATACTGGGAACCTCACCGAAATCGGTCAACAGGCTGATTTAGTTATTGTTGTTGGCGGTGATGGTAATATGCTTGGAGCAGCTAGGATCTTATCTCGCTACAATAATAAAGTCATTGGCATCAACCGTGGAAACCTTGGTTTTCTCACCGATCTTGACCCCGATAACGCGTTACAGCAACTTTCTCGGGTACTTGATGGCGAATACCATGAAGAGCAACGTTTTTTACTCGAAGCACAAGTCATAAAACCTAATCAAAAGGCCCGCAAAAGTAGTGCAATCAATGAGGTCGTATTACACCCCGGTAAAGTCGCTCATATGATCGAATTTGAAGTTTACATTGATGAACGTTTTGCATTCTCACAACGCTCGGATGGGTTAATTATTGCAACCCCAACAGGCTCTACTGCTTACTCTCTTTCTGCTGGTGGCCCTATTCTTACGCCTAATTTAGATGCTATCGTTTTAGTACCTATGTTTCCACATACACTTTCGTCACGCCCGCTAGTAATCAGTAGCAACAGTAGCATTCGTTTGAAATTTCTACGTACTAATATTGATTACGAAGTGAGTTGTGATAGCCAGATCATGTTACCAATACAAGATGGAGAGGAAGTCATTGTACAGCGTAGTAACAAAAACCTGAACCTCATCCACCCAAAAGATTATAATTATTTCAATACATTAAGTTCAAAATTAGGATGGGCTAAAAAAACTTTCTAATTTTTATCATCTGCCTCTTTACTGTATAAAAAAACAGGATAAACTGTATAGAAACACAGGTGTGTATTTTTACAGGAGAGCGCAGATGCTTACCCAACTTACCATTAATAATTTTGCTATCGTTCGTGATCTTGAAATTGATTTTCGTAGCGGTATGACCACTATTACAGGTGAAACTGGTGCAGGTAAATCTATCGCTATTGATGCACTAGGCCTATGCTTGGGTAACCGTGGTGACGCCAATATGGTACGCCCTGGTGCACAACGTGCAGACCTCTGTGCGCGCTTTTCTTTAATCGATGCTGATAGCGCAGCAAAATGGCTCATAGACCATGAATTAGACAATCATAATGAGTGCCTATTACGCAGAACCATTACACTTGATGGTCGCTCACGAGGTTTTATCAATGGAACCGCTGTTCCTCTTTCCCAACTACGTGAACTCGGAGCTCTGCTTATTCAAATTCATGGGCAACATGCTCATCAGCAATTACTCGATAATACGCATCAAAAATCACTTCTTGATGCCTATGCCAATCAGCAATTTTTACTCACACAAATGAAAAAGGCTTGGCAGCAATGGCATGACTCTTGTCAGCAACTTGCTCTGTTTCAAAAACAAATGCAAGAACGCGAATCACGCCAGCAACTGCTTGAATATCATTTAAAAGAATTAAGCGAATTCTCACCTGTTCAAGGTGAATTTGAAACCATTGAGCAAGAATATAAACAACTCGCAAATTATGGTCAGTTTCTATCGCTTGGGCAAAATGCTGTACAGATCATGTCTGATAATGATGATGCCAATATTTTGAGTCTACTTAATATGGCTAAACATGAATTAGCTGAGTTAGCTTCTTTAGATAATAAATTTTCAAACTTATTAGATATGTTGGAAGAAGCATCAATCCAAGTCAGTGAAGCAAGTGATGAACTCAGACACTATTGTGATCAGTACGAGTTAGATCCTAATCGACTGTTTGAACTTGAACAGCGCATATCGAAACAAATTAATCTTGCTCGCAAACACCATATCATGCCAGAGGCATTGCCAGAGCTTTATCAACAGCTTCTTGATGAGCAAGAAAAAATAGCCAATCAAAATGAAGATTGTGAAGCCCTTAGTGAACAAGTTCAACGCGACCATCAACAAGCCATTCTCTGCGCACAGGAGCTTCATCAGGTGCGTATTGAATTTGCACAAGAGCTAAGCCAGCTTATAACAAGCAGCATGCATCAACTCTCTATGCCTCATGGTCGTTTCACTATTGATGTCAAATTTACACCTGAACATTTACAGCCAGATGGTGCAAGCAAAGTTGAATTTAATGTAACAACAAACCCAGGGCAACCTCACCAAGCGCTCGCTAAAGTCGCCTCTGGTGGTGAGTTATCACGTATTGCACTAGCAATTCAAGTTATCACCGCGAAGAAAATGGATACTCCAGCGCTGATCTTTGATGAAGTTGATGTTGGTATTAGCGGACCAACAGCCGCAATTGTGGGTCGTTTACTTCGTGAGCTTGGTGAGTCAACCCAAGTGATGTGTGTCACACACTTACCTCAAGTTGCAGGTTGTGGTCATCACCATTTTTATGTCTGCAAAGAAACCAATGGCGTTGAAACCGAAACACATATGCAATTGCTTGATAAAAAAGCACGTTTACAAGAACTCGCTCGCCTGCTAGCGGGAAGTGAAGTGACTAAAAATACGTTAGCAAATGCAAAAGAATTGCTTGCAGCGTAAATTTTGACAACTTTTTTGCTCTCATATGGTCTTAGAGTCAATACGGAAGGTTTTAAATTGTATCAATGTCGATTATCATTGATGTTCTGACTCCAAAAGGAATGAGATATCCATGCGTTATAAACTGTTAACTGCTGCTGCACTATCACTCGCATTAATGTCATCGGGCTGTTCAATGATGGAACGTTTGGTCTATCACCCTGACATTAACCAAGGTAATTACCTGACAGCGAAAGATGTTGCTAAGATCCAAAAAGGAATGACTCAGCAACAGGTCGCTTATACTTTGGGCACACCAATGTTAACCGACCCGTTTGGTACTCAAACTTGGTACTATGTTTTCCGCCAAGAACTTGGTCATGATCCGGTTAAACAAGAAACATTAACTCTCACATTTGATCGTAACGGTATACTAACTGACATCAAAAATGAGAAAAATCTTTCTGCACAAGAAGCAATGGAAGCAAAAGAAGCTGAAAACACCCAGCCAGCTGTAGAAGCAGAGCCAGAAAGTCAGCCGAAAGCTGTCGAGCCTGCAACTGAACAGCAACCAACCACACCAAGTCAAAAATGGTTAACTAACTAAGATAACTTAGGTTATTTGTTTTATAGCTTGTTAACCATGTTGAGTAACTACCTGTTTAAAACAGGTAGTTACTGCTATTCCCCGAATTGAAAGCTCTCGACTTACTTATCAATCTTTTCTCTAACTAGCCGATTTTTGAATAGCACAAATAAAAAAACCGAGAAACTCTCGGTTCAAAAATACGTAAAAAGATAATTATTTTTTATTATCTTTAGATTTTTCAGCTCGCTTACGGCGCAATTCTTTAGGATCTGCAATCAAAGGCCGATAGATTTCAACTCTATCCCCTTCTTTCAAAGTATCACTTAACTTAACCGGACGACTGAAGATACCAACCTTATTTTTTTTAAGATCGATATCGGCTCTCAATGCAAGAATACCAGAAGCAATGATTGCATCCTCAACTGTTGCACCTTCATTAATTTTTACAGCCAATAAATACTGCTTTTCAGGTAAAGCATAAGTGACTTCGACATTTAACTCAGACACTGTATATATCCTTTGCTCGGAGCGTAAATGCTTGAACCATATTATTAGCAAGTTCTTTGAAGATTTTTCCAAATGCAAGTTCAATGAGCTTATTAGTAAATTCAAAATCAAGATGAAACTCAATTTTACAAGCATCTGCACTTAAAGGAATGAAGCGCCAGCCACCAGTTAACTTACTAAAAGGCCCTTCAACTAGCTGCATATGAATACGTGCATTATCCTCTAGCACATTTTTTGTGACAAAGGTCTTACTAATACCTGCTTTTGAAACCTCAACCGATGCAGTCATTTCATCATCACTATGACTAATCACACGACTACCTACACACCCCGGTAAAAAACTGGGATATGCAATAACATCATTAACGAGCTTATACATTTGTTCTGCACTAAATGGTACTAACGCAGAGCGACTAATCTGTGGCATATCGATTCCTATCCCCAAAAACTGCCTATATATTACCACTATTGATTGGTTAAACAAAAAACAAAACAGATTGAGCACAATAAATGCACAATCGGCATATTTTTAAACGTTGAGAGATTTATTTCACTACAGCTTACAGTATAATGACCAAACTATGACAAAGAAAAAAGCTTATAAACCCGGTTCGGCAACAATTGCCATGAACAAACGTGCTCGCCACGAATATTCTATCGAAGAAGAGTTCGAGGCTGGCCTCTCCTTACAGGGTTGGGAAGTAAAATCACTACGTGCTGGTAAAGCAAACATTGGTGATAGCTATGTCTTACTTAGAGACGGTGAAGCATACTTATTCGGTGCCAACTTTACTCCGTTAAACGTTGCATCGTCTCATGTTGTCTGTGATCCGACTCGTAGCAGAAAGCTGTTACTAAACCAACGAGAACTCGACACCCTTTATGGCCGAGTAAACCGTGAAGGCTACACAGTCATTGCATTATCCTTATACTGGAAAAATGCGTGGTGCAAAGTCAAAATTGGCGTTGCAAAAGGTAAAAAAGCGCACGATAAACGCTCAGATATAAAAGATCGCGAGTGGCAATTAGATAAAGCACGTATAATGAAACATTCTAATCGCTAAGTTCTAGCTTTTTAGAGTATTTTTCTGTTATACTGCGTTCAACAACTTGGGGCTGATTCTGGATTCGACGGGATTTGCGAAACCCAAGGTGCATGCCGAGGGGCGGTTGGCCTCGTTAAAAGCCGCAAAAAAATAGTCGCAAACGACGAAAACTACGCACTAGCAGCTTAATAACCTGCTTAGAGCCCTCTCTCCCTAGCCTCCGTTCTTAGGACGGGGATCAAGAGAGGTCAAACCCAAAAGAACTCGTGTGGATGCCTTGCCTGGGGTTGAAGCATTAAATTTAATCAGGATAGTTTGTTGGTGGCGTGTCTGTCCGCAGCTGGCAAATGAAATTAAAGACTAGACTAAGCATGTAGTACCGAGGATGTAGAAATTTCGGACGCGGGTTCAACTCCCGCCAGCTCCACCAAATTATCTTCTAAGGACGTCCAAAGAAGACTGAAAAGCCTGCTAACTCAATGAGTTGCGGGCTTTTTTATGTCCTGCGCAGTCTGATGTCACCTAATTAAATCCAATCATCTTAGGCACCTTGATAGGCACCTCGCAAACCTTTATAGTTTTTGAGGTGCCTAAAAACAATGAAACATCAAAAATGGCAAGACAAACCAAACCCTTATCAGCAAAAGAGATCGACGCAGCAAAGCCGAAACAGAGTGATTATGTCCTCTATGATGGCGATGGATTAGAACTATTGGTTAAATCCAATGGCAGTAAACTATTTAATTTAGTTAACAAAAAAATTCAAAACAACACAGCCCTGAGCTGTCGTAGTATAAGGCCGTAGTCGATATTAATGCTTATGGAGATCTTAGAGGATCACCTATTATAAGACATAACCATCACTCGCTACTCAACCTCGGAGCTAATACCTCACGGTTACCATTGTGGTCTTGTTCACTAACTATTCCTTGTAATTCTAGCTGCTCTACAATCATTGCGGCTCTGTTATAACCGATCCGGAACTGCCGCTGGATCCCTGAAATAGAAACGCGCTGTTTTTCTACAACATACTCAGTTGCTTGAGCAAATAATGGGTCAAGTTCTTCCTCTGCCACATCTCCATTCTGGGCATCCCCATAAAAATTAAGATAACTCGCGCTTCCCCATCGTTTACAATAATCGACTGTATCCCTGATATCTGAATCACTCACATAAGTACCTTGGATCCTAGTCGGTTCAGATAAACTCGGTGATGCGAATAGCATATCCCCCAAACCAAATAGTGATTCTGCACCATACTGAGCAAGAATTAAATTAGAGTCAGCCCTAGATGATACAGAAAGAGCAATACGCGTAGGGATATTAATTCGAAGCTGTGAACCGATACTGGTGGATAAAGGGCTGCGAGTCGTTAGAATTAGATGAATACCAACCGCATGACCTTGCTGGCTCAATAGAACTAACATTTCCCCTATTTGTTTATACTCGCCAATGAGTTGAACGTAATCATCAACACAAACAACAAGTTCAGGCTCACTATCTAAATAAGGATGCTTACTATAATTTTCATTAGGCCGCCAGAAAGGATCAGGTATAGGCCTACTTAACTCTTTCGCACTTGATATTACCTTATTGTATCCATTCAAATTACGTTGATTTAATGCTCCAAATAATTTTTGTCTACGCTTTAACTCATTAACCAAAAACGTTAATGGCTTTATTGATTCAACGGAATCAGAAGCGGAAGGAAATAATAAGTGGGGTATATCGTTGTATAAACTGAGTTCAAGCTGGCTTGTATCAAACATCACAAAGCGAACTTTATCCGGCGAGTTTCTGTATAAAATGCTCATTATCAAGGAATGCATTAACATTGACTTGCCTGAGCGTGTCACGCCAGCAATAAGTAAATGCGGCATTTGAGCGAGATCCCAACCAACTGGCTCCCCTATAATATCTTCTCCTAACATGACAGAGAGGGAAGATAATCCATTGTTTCCGCTCCATAAATTAAAGCAGTCAACAAAAGGTACTACTCGACGATATGTGTTAGTGACTCGTAATCCGATATAAGGTGTACCCGCAATAAAATCAATAACTTTTATATCAACGACACTCAAGGAACGACACAATTCTGGCACTAATACTGTTACTTGAGATGCTTTTATCCCTCTACCCAGTTCGATTTTAAAGAGTGCAAATGTTGCGCCTTCGTCATAACCGACAACCTCACCTCTTATTTGGTATTGCACAAAGCAAGATTCAATAGCACGGGCCATAGCTTCTAGCTCTTGAGGTGACCAGCAAAGCTCAGAGGTATGAATAAACGGTTGTGCCATTAATTCCTCCCATCAAGGCGTGTTAATTCAGTAAATTAGAGTAACCTTCGATATTTCAGCGATTACCAATCACACCAACTGATATTTCTTAAAGTTCTCAGCTTGTTCCAGCACACTTTTATAGACCTCGTCATTCGCCACTGGAGGGAAACCATAACGGTGCAATAATAAAATAAGATCAACTTTTAATTTGGCCTTGATATCCTCTCGGTTGCTCCAGTCAGGGTATTGTGTACTGTCATCTACAATCAGCTTCATATCCTTTGCAAGCGCCAGCATTTTGTCGTCATCGTAGGTGAAATCGTATTTCTGGCACATATGCAACAAAATATCGAGGAAGGCTTTCTCTTCCATATCGATACCAATGTCTTTAAATGACATCATTTCGGCTTTGATGTCACAAATCATCGTTGCCATTTGTTCGGTGAAATCGTCGAACTCTTCGCCATTGAGCACATCATTTTCTTTTCGTTGGTTATATTGCTCGACTAAGGCTTGAAAACGCTTTGAGAAGTTGATCCCTTGGAGTTGATTGATCTTTTGGAAATCACTAATGGCTTTTTGCAGCATCTTTTGCAGCAGTTGCATTTTGGTGTTCGGCAACTTGATTTTATTGATACGCGCCATGTATTCATCATCAAAAATATCGATGGTTTCGGCTTTATCATCTCCCAAAGTAAAGATCTCTTCTACCCCTTCGGCTTTGAGGGCTTCTGCTATCATTTCGCGTACTTTTTGGTTCATTTGCGCCGTATCTGGGGCATCACCTTTGGTTAATTTATAGACAATAGAGCGTACGGCCAAATAAAAATGGATATGTTCACGTTCATCTTGGGTGATATCTTCACTGCCCACACACACATCATAAGCGGCTTTCAATCGCTTCACTAAGCCCATAAAGCGCAGTTCAACTTTCTTAGTTTGCAGGACAAACTCAGCCGCTCTATTAAGACAGTCTAATTGCAGTGTTGGCGAACCTGAAAAGTAATCACGACTATCGAATTGATGAAATACCTGTGAAAGCAAATTTAGGTGGTTACGGACTTCAACAATGGATTGCTGAACATCTTCGAAGTTAGACTTATCCGCTTTCGAATACATGGCTAGCGCCATGTTCATACGGCTTTTAATACCAATATAATCAACAACTAGTCCTTTTTCTTTCCCTTCAAAACGGCGATTGACTCGGGAAATAGTTTGAATAAGGTTATGCTTTTGCAGCGGCTTGTCGATATAGATAGAATCCAACTCTGGTACGTCAAAACCAGTCAGCCACATGTCTACCACGATAGCGATTTTGAAGTTGGATTTCGGGTTCTTAAACTGTTTATCTAACTCTCGGCGGTAGTCTTTCGTTCCCAACAGATTATACATCGCCTCATGGTCATCTTTCCCACGGGTCATCACCATGTTAACCATTGGCAAACGCATTAACTCGCTTTTCTCTTGCTCAGTGAGTTCCATACCGTCAATTGCCTGTTTCGCTTCAAACCACTCAGGCCGTTGTAATCTCAGGCTCTGATAAAACGCATAAGCAATGTCACGGCTAGCGCAAACCACCATTGCCTTGCCTTTGATGGTAGAGCCTTCTTCTACACGTTTTTCATAATGTTGAGCAAAATCCTTCGCTAGCGCATCAATACGGTCAGGATCTCCTAAAATGGAGTTCATATTCGCTGTGGCTTTTTTGCTTTCTTCTATCTGATATTCGCTAGTACCTTGGGCTTCACATTCTTGATAATAGCGTTCGATTTCTTCCAATTTGCTGTTATCAAGGGCGATTTTAGCCGCACGCCCTTCGTACACAATGCGCACAGTAATTTCATCATTCACCGATTCGGTCATGGTATAGCTATCAATAGTTTCCCCGAAGACATCTAAGGTGGCGTCGATAGGCGTCCCCGTAAAGCCGACATAAGTGGCATTAGGCAGTGAATCATGCAGATATTTGGCAAAGCCGTAGACCTTTTTAACCGTGCCGTCTTCTTGGTTGATAGTGATTTTTTGGTCGAGATTTATTTGGCTACGGTGAGCTTCATCTGAGATACAGATAATATTACTGCGCTCAGAAAGCAGTTGAATGTCTTCGGTAAATTTATGAATCGTGGTGAGGAATACCCCACCACTAGCACGCCCTGCTAACTTGTCACGCAAGTCTTGGCGACTGGTGACGGGCACAATAATTTCATCGCCAATAAAAGCTTTTGCATTGCAAAACTGTTTGGCGAGTTGTTCATCAAGGTCGGTACGGTCAGTAATTAAAATAATGGTCGGGCTGGCAAAATCGACGCTTTTCATCAATAAGCGAGCTAAAAACTGCATGGTGTAGCTTTTACCACAGCCTGTCGCGCCAAAGTAGGTGCCCCCTTTACCACTGCCGCCGATATTTTCACCACCTGCGCTAATTTGTTTACGTTCTTTCTCGATGTTGAAATACAGCTTACGGGCCGCATAATACTGCGGATAGCGGCAACACACTTTCACTTCGTGCTTACTGATATCCGGGAAAAAAACAAAGTTTTTCAGTACGTCCAATAGCCGAACGGGATGAAATAATCCTTCAATCAAGGTGTACAAGCCGTTAATGCCTTGTTTTTCCGTTGATTCGTTGCCGTTGATTTTGCGCCATGCATAGTAGAATTCATAAGGAGCGAATAAATTACCCATTTTGTTATTCACGCCATCGCTGAGAATACACAAGGCGTTATAAACAAACAGCTTCGGAATATCGCGACGGTAACGCACGCAAAGCTGTGTCCATGCATCAAATAGCGTGGCCTCTTCCCCACGCACCGCCGATTTGAATTCGAAGACCACCAGCGGTAGCCCATTGACGTATAAAATGGCATCAGGAATGCGCAGCTGTACCCCGCCGTCTCGGGCTTGGCCTTCTATTTCAAATTGGTTCACTAGCCGATAGCGGTTATTATCGGCCTCAGATAGCTCGACTTCCCCTGCAAATAATTTCGCTAATTGGTTTGGCAAGGTTTGGGTATCGATCAGTTCGATATACAGGTCTTTTTGGTTTCGGTCTTCACGCTTGAGTAAGAAACCGTTACTGAGCCAATGGCAAAAGGTTTTGTTGCTTTGATAGAGGTCACTGGCAGGCAAGGCTTGCAGTTGCTGAATAATCGTAGTGATCTCACTGTCAGTGATACCATCCGCCTGATATTGCCTTGCAAGGTACTGACGTAAGTCATCCACTATCAACACGTCGCTATTGTCTTTGCGTGGGATTGTATTGCCAAGATAATGCGGATAGCAGGTTTTCCCTGTATTGTTTGCATGTTGTCCTAGCAGTTCAATTATCGCCTGTTCCAGTTTGGCTTCAGTGAAGATATGGCTCATGTCAGTGGTTTCTTATTTGTTTTATAAATTGTTTTATCGATTTTTTAATTAAGATAGTTTAATTGATTCGATAACAAAAACCGCCTCACAATAAGAAAAATGTGAAGCGGTCGAATAAATTAGATTAAGGTTTCTTCTGGAATGTCTGTATTTATATCACTAAGAGACAGCTCGCCGGAGATTAATTTGGGGAGGAGAGTGTCTCGGAGGTTGGTTAACTCTATTTGTTCATTATTTTGGCTTTTTTCTATAAATGGCCGAACTATTTTAGTAAATGTATCAAGAACTTCATTAGATGGTATTAATACTTGTTCAGCATCTAAGAAAAATTTGGTCTGAAAGTTAGCTATCCCCGTACTTTGATTCTGATATTCCCACATTTTTCCATCAGAATAGATTTTTTTCAAATGTATTGAAGCTAACACTCCTAATGTATATGACTTAGGCTCAAATCGACGACAAAAACTTGCTGGTTCAACGACACCACCTAAACGCTCTAGCATCAACTGAGTTATAAAGAGCGAACGACCAGTTGACTGTGTAGGACTACCACCCGATACTTCGATGATAATATCACCAACCTCAATTTGCCGAGATTTTAATTTCTTTGGCTCTACCCACCGTAATGGTGCATCACTTAATTGACCATTACTCAAATCAGGTATGTCCGTACCACGAACAATACGCGATTGCACTGTATGTTTTTCATCTTGTGCATCTTTCCCCCAATCTCCTCCAATTGTGCTTGAAAGTAATTCACCAAAGCAATCATAACGCCACCCTTTCGGTAACCATCCCCCAAGCCCTAATACAGGCTCTGCATATTCTTCAAAAGCATCAGGAAATAACTGACGAATATCCTCTGATAATGGTTTAAAATTATCACTTTCTCGTACAGCTTTACGCAATTCAACTCGATGCCGTAATTCATCAGAAAAGGCTAAGTTTTGAGCAAAAAAGCCAGCATCCAGTGCATTATCGATAACAGGGTCAAAGTCCACAAACCACGATTTAAATAGCGTTTGCGCCATTTGCTCTAGAGTTTGGTTGATTTGACGATTCTTCATTATTTTGTCATCTAAGCTTTGAAGTATATTTGCAATGAAAACCTGAACACTAAGAGGTGGTTTTGGAACTTCAAAATTCTCAATCATACTTTTTGTTAACGCATTTCTTGTTGCCCCTGCGCTCGACAGATTTAGCAGCAATATCTGGGTTTTGGGGCTAGCTAAGAAATAGCGTAAAAATCTAGCATCAAAGTGCTCCTTATTAGGTCGAATTATTGCTACATGCTGATTTACACGAGCAGGTAAATAAGCATCTGGAACCAAACATACGCGGGCTACTGAGTCACCAGTGATATTAAGCAGAATATCATTATGTTCAACAATTACATTTCTAAGCTTAGCGGCAGCAACCTCATCTATATAAACCAGTCCACCTTCCTCGAACCCGTCATTATAAATATTTTGGCTACGAATAAGGCAAACATCACCAGCATCCAAATAAACACTGCTCCCCCCCTTAGGAGTAGCCCCACTACCAATTTTGCAACAGTACTCCCCCAGTTTGACTAAAGGCCACTTACTCCCCATAACCCAACACCTCCATATTTTTACGGATCGCTTTATCTAACTCAGCCGCTTCATCCATCTGGCGATAAAGGGTTTGGGTTAGCTCTTGCATCTTGGTTTCAAATGCCACCCCATCATCTTCAACTTGTGCAGCGCCGACATAACGCCCGGGCGTTAGTACAAAATCATTGGCCTTGATATCATCTAAACTAGCTACCTTGCAAAAACCCGCCCTATCTTGATACTGCTCAATCCCAATTTCTTTGGCGGCAATACGGCGTTTCAATTCGCTTTCGCTACTGCGCCATGCGTGGAAAGTGTCTGCGATAGTGGCGATATCTTCCGCTGTGAGCTCTTTTTGGGTACGGCTGATCATCGTGCCAATATTACGCGCATCGATAAACAAGGTTTCTCCTTGACGGTCACGGTAACCATATTTGGCACTCGCTTGTTTACTTTTACTGATAAACCACAAACAAACGGGGATTTGCGTAGTAAAAAATAACTGACCGGGCAAAGCAATCATGCACTCAATGCGATCATCTTCAACCAGCTTTTGGCGAATTTCGCCCTCACCGCTGGTATTCGAACTCATCGAACCGTTGGCTAACACAAAGCCCGCAACACCGTCTTCACTGAGCTTAGATAACATGTGCAAGATCCACGCATAGTTAGCGTTGCCCGTTGGCGGAGTTCGGAAACCGGCAAAACGCGGGTCATTGGTTAGCTCCGCTTCATTACGCCAATCTTTTAAGTTAAACGGTGGGTTCGCCATAATGAAGTCGGCTTTCAAATCAGGGTGCTGGTCGGCAAAAAAGGTATCCGCTGGGCGTTCCCCTAAGTTGCCCGTTAGCCCTCTCACCGCCAAGTTCATTTTGGCCAGTTTATAGGTGGTGCTAGTCAGTTCCTGCCCATAAATTGCAATATCTTTGCTTTTCCCTTGGTGGCTTTCCACAAACCTCAACGACTGCACAAACATACCGCCCGAGCCACAGCACGGGTCATACACTTTACCTTGGTAAGGTTCGAGCATTTCAGCAAGTAGGGTAACGACTGATTTCGGGGTATAGAACTCGCCTCCACCTTTACCTTCGCTGGCGGCAAAGCGCCCTAAAAAATACTCGTAAACGCGACCGACTAGATCCTCTTCCCCTAGCCCACATTCGGTGGCAAGAGTATCGATGTTTTCAATGCTGTCGATAAGTGAGGCGAGCCTTTTCGGCTCAAGCCCTTGGCGTGAGAAATAGTTATCGGGTAAAGCACCTGTCAGTGACGAGTTGCTTTTTTCGATGGTAGACAACGCCGTATCAATAATCACTGCGATATCGTCTTGTTTCGCACGTTCTTGAACATAAGACCAGCGGGACTGTTGCGGCAAAAAGAAAACGTTATCTTGTTGATAGAAAACATCCATATCAACAAAGGCTTCCTGACCATTTTTGATTAATTCGCTACGCTTGGCTTCGAATTTGTCACTGATAAATTTCAGGAACACCAAACTGAGTACCACATGCTTATATTCGGAGGATTCAACGCTACCACGCAGTTGATTAGCGGTATCCCAAAGGGTTTCTTCGAAGCCTTTGGTTGGTTTTTTCGCGAGTGATTTAGCCATGTCGATAGATTCTCTTTTCTTATCCGTTATTATCGGCAAGCGCTGAGTTAGTGTCGGTTATTTTTACGCTAACTGCCGATAATGTATACAAAATAGGTTTAGGTAAGATTATCGCATAGAATCAGGTGGGTTTGGGCGGCGAAAGCTAAAATTATATCAACCTATATAGCCCAATACTCATTGCTTAGAGTTAGGAGGAGAAAACTGATAATCAACAATGTATGCGCCAATAGGCCCCGTTTTTGTTGTTACCCACACGGTTCCCGTATTTTCCTTAGTTTTCGATTTCGGATCGCTAATGCACCATAAAACCCATTCCTTTGTATAGATTTCTTTTATCTGTATACCATATTCACATCGAGGGGATTTAAGGCGCGGAGGCCCTGGCGATACGATGTCATATTCTGTTTGGTATTGAATTGTTTGGTCTAATGATAAATAAGCAAGCACATTAAATGTTGGAAAGATGAGCATAAGTCCAAGGAAGGCGCCCCAATAATAATCAATGATTACATACTTTGATGGGCGAAAGAAGGGGTGCCATATTCCCCCAATAATCCCTGTAAAAATAGCAAAAACAATAATAATCGTCCATTTAGGAAACCATTCAAATAACACAATATTGTCGCCTAAATAAAACGACAAAAATAGATAAGCCAACCAAGAGCCGTAAAGGATCACAAAAATGTAAGTAGGTAAGGATTTTTTCTTACTACCTTTACTGTATGACTTGAATTGATATTCCATGAAAAACCTTAGTTTATGTCCCTAAATTAATTATCGTTCAGACTAGCTACGTATTTATTGCCATAACCTTCTGTGAAAATAATGAAATCATTTTTCTAAGCTCTAAATATTCTGAAATAAAATGGTATTCGTGTATAGGTTTATGAACGAGTATGATAGCAGTTAATATATTTATTAATATGTTAAAGAACAACAATACCCACCGTCTCATACAAGATTATATATTTATATCTACTTAGCTAAATCTTTCAATGCAAACAGGCCTCGTTCTGCTACTGCTGCTGTTTTATCGGATGCCAGCAATTGCGCTAGTTTAAACGCATCATCTCCTATATTTTCTAACTGTTTGATTAGCATTTCTCCAGCAATACGGCGAACCATAGGAGAACGATCAATTGCCGCCATTTTTAAATACTCAATAAAAGGAATTTTAGTCTCTATTCTTCTTTCCCTTAAAACAGGAATTCGTTGCCGTATGCCATACCTTTTGTCTATCCATTTGAATTCACATCCTTCAGCCCAAACAAATTTGCTTTCAAATAAGCAACGATATGCTTTAGCTCGCAAAGCAGGCTGCACCGATAATTCAGCAATTTCAGTCAAAAAGTTGTCTAATACATCTGTCCACTTCCCATTAATTGAGACACACCAAACTAGAATTTTCTAACTGTTTACGATATACCTCCGGTGGGAGGTGATTTAAACTTTCATGGGTTCGGTTAAGGTTATAATCTTGTTGCCAAAACCACA
>NZ_JAWUEH010000017.1:0-102208 GCF_033550225.1 Providencia sp. 2023EL-00965
GAACATGAATATCCACAAATATCTCCTTGGTAATCATAAATTCCCCGTACAAAAATGTACGGATAATACCAAGTGGCTCAGTTTTCTATGATCGTTAGTGGATCAGTTTTACATGATCAGTGACATGTTATTTTTACCGCAGAATAAAATAACTTATATTTTACAATGTGATCGGTTATTAATGTTTTATTTAGACTAGTCTAAATAAGTATTCAATTCCTTGAGTCAGCTCTCAAAAACAAGGGGGAAATACGTGAATTATCCGTTTATAAAACGGTTTTTGAGTGGCTAAAGGGATGCGGTGAATAGTGATTAATTAGTATAAAAGAAGGATTAGGGTTGGATTAAAAACATCATTCGTGCACACGGGTCGTTGCGCAAGCGCAACGCTATCTCGCTCCGCTCGGCTCGAACCTGAACGCAGCTTCTCACCCGCACTCTATGTGCGCTATGCAAGGATCTTTTTTGGAGTTAAGAGAAGCGAATTACTTTAGATGATGGGTCGTGCAGGATGACTCGGCCTACGGCCTCGCCCTTCGGGTCGTTGCGCAAGCGCAACGCTGTCTCGCTCCACTCGGCTCGAACCTGAACGCAGCTTCTCACCCGCACTCCATGTGCGATATGCAAGGATCTTTTTTGGAGTTAAGAGAAGTGAATTACTTTAGATGATGGGTCGTGCAGGATGACTCGGCCTACGGCCTCGCCCTTCGGGTTGTTGCGCAAGCGCAACACTGTCTCGCTCCACTCGGCTCGAACCTGAACGCAGCTTCTCACCCGCACTCCATGTGCGATATGCAAGGATCTTTTTTGGAATTAAGGGAAGTGAATTACTTTAGATGGTGGGTCGTGCAGGATTCGAACCTGCGACCAATTGATTAAAAGTCAACTGCTCTACCGACTGAGCTAACGACCCATCTTAGAATGGTAATACTAAAAAACAGCTTGGCGTACATGCAGGATTTAAGCCTTTCGGACTTACCCTTACGGGTCGAACCTGCAACCATCTTATAAAACTCAATAATCTACCGATTGAGCTAACACCCCATCTGATATAACTGATTTTGTGTTTTAGATGGTGGGTCGTGCAGGATTCGAACCTGCGACCAATTGATTAAAAGTCAACTGCTCTACCGACTGAGCTAACGACCCATCTTAAAATTTTAAAGCTAAAAACGGCTTGGTGTACATGCAGGATTTAAGCCCTTCGGACTTACCCTTACGGGTCGAACCTGCAACCATCTTGTAAAACTCAATAATCTATCGATTGAGCTAACGCCCCATCTGATATAACTGATTTTGTGTTTTAGATGGTGGGTCGTGCAGGATTCGAACCTGCGACCAATTGATTAAAAGTCAACTGCTCTACCGACTGAGCTAACGACCCATCCTAAAATTTTAAAGCTAAAAACAGCTTGCTGCATGTGCAGGATTTAAGTCCTTCGGACTTACCCTTACGGGTCGAACCTGCAACCATCTTGTAAAACTCAATAATCTACCGACTGAGCTAACGACCCATCTTAAAATTTTAAAGCTAAAAACGGCTTGGTGTACATGCAGGATTTAAGTCCTTCGGACTTACCCTTACGGGTCGAACCTGCAACCATCTTGTAAAACTCAACAATCTACCGATTGAGCTAACAACACGTCTTAAAATTAAAACTTACTTCTTAATTTATTTACACGATAAATAAAACATTCAATTCACGCGTCAACGGCGGCTTATATTACTGATTTCTGACGATGGTGCAATGATTTTTTTGAAAAAAACGACTGAATGCACACTAATCATACGGTTAACCCCGAAATATCCGGCAATAACTTCTTCGGGGTTAACAATTAAAGTGAGCTTAGCTTTTTCTCAGCCAGTTTTGCACCTGAACTATTAGGGTATTGCTTCAATACCTGTTGGTAGACCGCTTTCGCTTTATCCTTTTGCCCTTTATCTTGCATGATAAGGCCAACTTTATATAAAGCCTCACTGCTTTTTTGGGATTTAGGATACTCTTTAACTACTGTCGCAAAGTAGAATGCTGCATCGTCTTTGCTACCTTTGTTGTAGTTAAGCTGCCCTAACCAATAGTTAGCATTGGATTGATAGCTGGATTTTGGATAGCTTTTAATAAAGCTTTGCAATGCACCGATAGCCTCATCGATTTGCGCTTTCGACTTACTATTCATCGCAAGCGCAACTGCTGCATTATAATCTTCCTTTTCACCGCCGCCAGAAGCAGCTGGGGCTGTTGGAGTATCTGATGAAGAGGATGAATTAGACGCAGATGCTGAGTCTGGTGATGCTGTAGAACCGCCACTTACCTGATCTAACTGCATATACAAATCTTTTTGACGCTCAACCACTTGATTCAGTTTGTATTCACTTTCCTGAATTTGTCCACGTAATGTATCAATATCACGCTGGTTATCTGCGAGCTGCTGTTGGATTTGATATAAGATCTGGCCTTGAGAATTAACCGCTGTCTCAAGCTGACTTAGGCGATCACCGGATGAACCGGATCCGACATTAATGATTGGCGCTTGGGCAATAGCGGCCCAAGGAGCCGCTACGCCAACCAATAACGACAGACCTACAAGTAGATGTCTGAAGTTACTGTTCATAAGAGATAATTTCGCTTATCTATTAGTATGCAATGACTGCACGACGGTTTTTCGCGTAATCAGCTTCTGTGTGACCTAACACAGCTGGTTTTTCTTTACCGTAAGAAACCAGAGAAACTTGATCACCTGCTACACCTTTGCTTTGCAGATACATTTTAACTGCGTTAGCACGACGCTCGCCCAGCGCGATGTTGTATTCTGGAGTACCGCGCTCATCCGCGTGACCTTCAACAACAACTTTAACAGATGGGTTGTTGCGCAGGAACGCTGCGTGTGCATCTAACATATCAGCGTATTCTGGAGAAACGCTGTATTTATCGAAACCGAAGTATACGATATTGTTATTTTGCAGTTCTTGCATTTGCTGACGTGCCAGCTCTTCCGCAGACAGACCTGTGTTAGTTTGGTTCATAGAAGAATCCGTACCATCTTGGTCATTGTTTTTGTTAGAGCTACAAGCTGCGACAGCCATGATTGGTAATGCGATCATCAGCCCTTTAAGCACTTTATTCAGTTGCATCGTTTTGATCCTTAATAGTTTGCCACACATTATTATTATGCATCACAGATACGGAGACCATGCAGGAAATTTAACCTGTCCATCGGTCGCCGGAAGACGCGCTTTGAAACGCCCGTCGGTCGAAACTAGCTGCAATATAGTCCCCAAGCCTTGAGAGGAGCTATAAATTACCATAGTGCCGTTAGGTGCGATACTCGGCGTTTCATCTAGAAACGTTTTCGTTAAATATTCAACGTTACCCGTTGCCAGATCCTGTTTGGCGACATGCTGCTGACCGCCACCGGAGCTGACCATTACAATGAAAGATCCATCCGGGCTAACATCAGCGTCCTGATTTTGTGTGCCTTCCCAAGTCACACGTTCAGGGCTACCACCATTAATATTAATTTTATAAATTTGCGGGCGACCCGCTTGGTCCGAAGTATAGACCAAAGTTTGACTATCTGGCATCCAGCTAGGCTCTGTATTATTGCTACGGCCATCCGTCACTTGACGGATTTGACCACTTGCTAAGTCCATAACATAGAGGTTTAAACTACCTGTTTTTGACAGAGCAAAGGCAAGCTTAGTGCCATCTGGAGAAAACGCGGGAGCACCATTGTGACGAGGGAATGATGCCACCTGACGAACAGCTCCACTTGATAGAGTCTGGATCACCAGTGCTGAACTGCCACTTTCAAACGTAACATACGCCAAGCGCTCACCATCAGGTGACCAAGTTGGCGACATTAAAGGCTCTGGTGAGCGGTGAACCGTAAATTGGTTATAACCGTCATAATCAGAGACACGTAATTCATAAGGGTACTGACCACCTTTATTTGTTACAACATAGGCGATACGTGTACGGAATGCGCCACGAATACCCGTCAGCTTCTCAAAAACTTCATCACTGGCAGTATGTGCAGCGTAACGTAACCACTCTTTAGTCACTTTAAATTGGTTTTGAGATAAAACAGTACCTGGGCTACCGGCAACATCAACCAATTGATAACTAACAATATAGCTACCATCGGCTGCGGGTTGAACCTGACCGACAACAACGGCATTAATACCGAGAGCAGTCCAAGCTTCAGGAGTGACTTCAGAAGCGGTACCCGGTTGTTGTGGCATACGACTTGGCTCAATAGGGTTAAATTTACCGCTATTGCGTAAGTCAGCACCAACAATCTGCCCGATTTCTTGTGGAGGCGTACCAGAGCCAGACCATTTAAAAGGCACCACGCCTATTGGTTGAGCACTATTCACACCTTCCGTGATTTCAATACGGATTTCAGCCTGAGCAACAGTTGCCCATAGCATTAGGAACCCGAGAACTACTTTAAAAGCCTGCTTCATCCTGATCTCCCTTACTGTGGTATTCACCACCACAATAATTCGCTGAATTTTAACAAAGGTATACTAACAAAACTAGATATCTCAGAAACTATTTATGCTATAGCCGCCATAATTTCAATACAGACAGCTCTGACTTATCCTATTTAGGGTTAAATATAATCGTACTGCCTTGTTTTTTAAACGCTTCATACACATCAGCTGGTGGCTTTGGTAATTTAGACAATTTAGCTGCGCGGATTGCTGCATCACAGAGCGCAGGGTCATTTGCCGGATTACCATTAGGTGTAATACTGATTAAGAAACCATCTGATGCGATTTTGAACTGTAGTTCGCACGTTCTTCCGCGGTATGTACTTGAATCATAAAACCGACTTTCGACAGCTGCTTTCACTTTTCCAGCATAGTTATCCACATCCGCATTCGAGGCACCTGACTTCTTACCACCACCTTGACCAGCGGCAGCGGCGCCACCTTGTTTGCTAGGTCCTGATGCGGTTAAATCGCCAAGTAAATCATCAACAGAGGAGGCACTCTTCGCCGCTTCTGCTTTTTCTTTAGCTGCTTTGGCTTTTGCTTCTTTTTCCGCTTTTGCTTTAGCTTCTTTTTCAGCCTTCGCTTTGGCTGCTTTATCGGCTTTTTCTTTAGCTTCTTTTTCCGCTTTCGCTTTCGCATCTGCTTCAGCTTTCGCCTTTGCCTCAGCCGCTGCTTTAGCCTTTACTGCCTCAGCTTGTTTTTTCGCTTCTGCTTCTGCTTTTTCTTTTGCAGCTGCTTGTTCTTTAATCAGTTTTTCTTTTTCCGCTTTTGCTTTCGCAGCCGCTTCTTCCGCTATTTTTTGCTCTTCTTTGGCTTTCTTAGCGGCTTCTGCTGCTTGTTTTTGTTGCTGTTCAGCTTGCTTTTGTTGCTCTTGAGCATCGCGTTCGCTTTGGATACGCTCTTGCTCAAGTTGTTGCAGCCGTTTTTGTTCCTGCTCTTGTTTTTCCCTTAACTCAGCTTCCTGCTTTTGTTCTTTCTCTTTACGTTCTTTAGCTGCTTGTTTAGCGCTGGTTTCTTGTTGTTGCATTTGGTTATATTGCTCAACAACCGCACCGGGGTCGACCATCACCGCATCGATGACAGTCCCCTCTTCCCCTCCGCCGCCAAGTTTGACAACGGATACTAAGGAACCAATTATAATTAGGCCAATCAATAAAACGTGCAGTGCAACTGACGTTAATAAAGAGCGCCTTAAATTATCTTTTTTCTCTTTTGTCTTTCCCACAACTGGTTTCCAAAAAAAGAATCGTTACTTACTCAAACTACATGGGTTGAGTCATTAAGCCGACAGATTTTATCCCTGCTTGATGCAAAATATTCAGTGCCTTAATGACTTCATCATAAGGAACTTCTTTTGCACCACCGATGAGAAAAATTGCTTTAGGATTTTTCTCTAGTTGGGATTTGGCCTCCGCAGCAATTTGTTCTGGTGGCAGCAAGTCTAAACGCTCGCCATCAATTAACATATTGTATTGGCCGACACCCGCAACTTCTAAAATAATCGGTGGATTATCGCTGGATGATACTGTTTGTGTATCGGTGGCATCCGGTAGATCAACTTCCACACTTTGCGAGATAATCGGTGCTGTCGCCATAAAAATAAGCAACAATACCAGCAACACATCCAGCAATGGGACGATATTGATTTCGGATTTCAGCTCACGTCTGCGACTATTGCGCGCCATTCGCTTATCTCCCCGTATTATTTCTTGTCAGCTGAGAATGCTTGGCGATGTAAAATAGCCAAAAACTCTTCCATAAAGTTGTCATAGCTCTGCTCTAATTTGTTAACACGCAAATTCAAGCGGTTATAAGCCATAACAGCAGGGATCGCTGCAAACAAACCAATCGCTGTTGCAATCAATGCTTCAGCGATACCAGGAGCCACCATTTGCAATGTTGCTTGCTTAACCGCACCTAACGCGATAAAAGCATGCATAATCCCCCATACAGTACCAAACAAACCAATATATGGGCTAATAGACCCTACTGTACCTAAAAATGGGATATGTGCTTCAGCGGATTCTAACTCACGATTCATTGAAATACGCATCGCACGAGCTGCACCAGTTACGACTGCATCGGGTGCATGAATATTAGCCTGATGTAGACGAACAAACTCTTTAAATCCTGAATGAAAAATTTGCTCAGCCCCCGTTAATGAATCACGGCGAGCTTGGCTCTCTTTATATAAACGCGATAATTCAATACCCGACCAAAACTTATCTTCAAAGGCTTCTGCTTCTCGAGTGGCTGCATTGAGAATTTTGGTTCTTTGAATAATGATGGCCCATGAAGCAATAGAAAAGCCGATCAAAACGAACATAATGATCTGAACCAATAGGCTCGCTTTTAGGAATAAATCCAGGATATTCATGTCAGTCACTGTTTAAACTCCGCGACAATAGACTTAGGAAGCGCTGTTGGCTTCATTTTTGATGTGTCCACACAAGCTATCAGGGCCGTAGCCCCACAAAGCAGGTTACCTTGTGAATCAACCAACCTTTGTTGAAAGGTTAAAGAGGCACGTTTCATATCAACGATTTGTGTCTCAATTTCCAATAAATCATCCAGCCGAGCCGCTCTCACAAAATCAGTTGTCATACTTCGTACAACAAATCCGATATTCTCAGCCAGTAAGCTTTGTTGATTGATACCTTTATCCCGTAGCATTTCGGTCCTAGCTCGTTCAAAAAATGCCAAATAACGTGCATGATAAACCACTCCGCCCGCATCAGTATCTTCATAATAGACGCGAACAGGCCAACGAAATAACATAACAACCACCCCAATCCTAGGTTAAATTAATTAACCATGCCACTATACTCAAGACGATGCCGCTTTGGAATGACTTGGGGGTAAAGTTATCAAAAAAAAATTATGGATCCGTAGATCCATAATCGACATTTTGGATTAACTGAAGACTTTTACCAGTCCCCAGATAAGAATGATGGCTGCGGGTAATGGGTGGAAAACTGTGCGCCAAATCAATTTATTAGGACGAAAACCGACCCCAAAAATCATTGCACTACACGTCGCCCAAATCAGCAATAACCCTTGCCAGATTAGGAAAGAACTGGTTTTTGCAGCGAATTGGGTTGGATCCCACATCACGCTCCCTGCAATCACCAAAGCTAATATAAGGATAAGGAACCGAATCGGTCCCTTATCCAATAGCTGATAGCATTTATCCACCAGCATTACTTATTACTCGCCATCTTTCGCAGCGGCTTTATCTTCCGCATGTTCTAACGCAAGAGCTGCAATCACTGCAAAACTACAAGCTAACAGCGTGCCGAGGATCCAGGCAAAATACCACATATGTTATGCTCCTTAATACAGTGAATGCTTGTTGCCTTCAATGAAGTTTTTGTCCAAACGGCCGAACATTTTGTAGTAACACCACGCGGTGTAAGCCAGTACGATTGGAACAAAAATGATAGCAACAACAGTCATAACTTGCAGAGTAAACAGGCTAGATGTTGCATCCCACATAGTCAAACTTGCGTTTGGCATGATGCTTGAAGGCATGATGAATGGGAACATTGCAACACCACAAGTTAAAATGATACAAGCAATAGTCAGCGATGAACTAACGAATGCCAGCGCATTTTTATCAGCCTTGCTAAATAGCATAGTCAGCAGAGGTAAAACTACACCCAGAGCTGGTAGAGCCCACAACGCAGGGTAGTTATTAAAGTTAGTTAACCATGCACCAGAAGCCATTTCGACTGTTTTGTTCAACGGATTTGATACGCTTAATGTATCGATAGTTGAAGTCACAACGTAGCCATCAATGCCCATAACTAACCATGCACCAGCCCCTGCGAATGCAATCAACGTCAGCAATGCCGTAACATAGGTTGCTTTACGGACACGCAGATGTAGCTCACCAGTCGTACGCATTTGCAAGTAAGTTGCACCTTGGGTCACAATCATCATCAAGCTAACCACACCCGCTAATAAGCCGTATGGGTTTAGCAGACCAAACAGGTTACCTGTATAAGTCAGATATTGTTGGTTATCAATTTGGAATGGAACGCCTAATAATAGGTTACCAAACGCAACACCGATAACTAGCGGTGGTACGAAGCCACCAATAAACAAACCCCAGTCCCACATGTTACGCCATTTTGGATTCTCCAGCTTAGAACGGTAGTCAAAACCGACTGGGCGGAAGAACAGTGCTGCAAGCACTAAAATCATTGCAACATAGAAACCTGAGAAAGCTGCGGCATAGACTTGCGGCCATGCTGCAAACATCGCACCACCTGCGGTGATCAACCAAACTTGGTTACCATCCCAGTGCGGTGCAACTGCGTTAATCATGATACGGCGATCAGTATCTGTTTTACCTAAGATAGGCAATAAGAAGCCGACGCCCATGTCAAAACCATCTGTGACAGCAAAACCAATCAGCAGTACGCCAATTAGGATCCACCACACAAATCGAAGAACTTCATAATCAAACATAAGTGGACTCCTGTTTACTGAACGTCTTGTGCAGAGCTGTTTTTCTGTTCAAAGTGGTAGCGGCCAGTTTTCAGGCTACTAGGCCCTTTGCGCGCAAATTTGAACATCAAGAACAATTCAGCAATTAAGAACAGCGTATACAGACCACAGATCAAGACTAAAGAGAAAATCAGATCATGGGTTGTCAAGTTTGAGTGTGCAACGGAGACAGGGAGAACCTCACCGATTGCCCATGGCTGACGACCATATTCTGCAACAAACCAACCTGATTCAATAGCAATCCATGGTAATGGAATACCAAACAGTGCAGTACGCAGTAACCATTTGTTTTGACCGATACGATTACGCACAACAGACAGGAAGGATAGACCAATAATCAGCAGCAGTAAGAAACCAACACCGACCATGATACGGAATGCCCAGAACAATGGACCCACGTTCGGGATACTGTCTTTAACTGCTTTTTGGATTTGTGCTTCTGTTGCATCAACAACATTTGGTGCATATTGTTTCAGCAGTAAGCCATAACCCAAGTCTTTTTTGTTAATTTCAAAAGATTTACGCAGTTCAGGATCTTTATTACCTGCCAGAAGCTCTTGTAGCTCACCGTAAGCAATCATACCATTACGGATACGTACTTCATGTTGCTTCATCAGGTCTTTCAAACCAAGAACAGGTGTATCGACTGAACGTGTTGCAATGATACCCATTGCCCACGGAATCGAAATCGCAAATTTATTTTCTTGTTTTTCCGTATCAGGCCAAGCAATCAAGTTAAACGCCGCAGGTGGTGCATGCGTTTCCCACTCAGCTTCTACCGCAGCCAGTTTAGTTTTCTGCACGTCACCCATTTCGTAACCTGATTCATCACCAAGAACGATAACAGACAGTACAGCGGCAATACCAAAGCTTGCAGCGATCGCGAATGAGCGCTTAGCAAATGCAAGGTCACGACCTTTAAGCATATAGTAAGAACTGATACCCAATACAAACATTGCACCAGTACAGTAGCCCGCAGCAACGGTATGAACGAATTTAACTTGTGCAACTGGGTTCAGGACTAGCTCAGAGAAGCTAACCATTTCCATACGCATAGTTTCAAAGTTAAAATCTGCTGCAATTGGGTTCTGCATCCAGCCGTTTGCTACGAGGATCCACAACGCAGAGAAGTTAGAACCTAAAGCCACTAACCAAGTCACCGCAAGGTGCTGAGTTTTGCTTAAACGATCCCAACCAAAGAAGAATAAACCAACAAAGGTAGATTCGAGGAAGAATGCCATCAGACCTTCGATTGCAAGAGGCGCACCGAAGATATCCCCAACGTAGTGGGCATAGTAAGACCAGTTAGTACCGAATTGGAACTCCATGGTCAAACCTGTAGCAACACCCAGAGCAAAGTTAATACCAAATAACTTGCCCCAGAACTTAGTCATATCTTTATAAATTTGCTTACCAGACAGCACATATACCGTTTCCATGATCGCAAGCAAAAACGCCATACCTAGCGTTAATGGTACGAATAGGAAGTGATACATCGCAGTTAAGGCAAACTGTAATCGTGACAGTTCGACAATATCAAACATCTTGACTCCTTGCTCCTAGCAGGAAGACACCGACTTGCGGCAACCCAGCTTCCAGTAAAATTAAAGAAAGCCTCTTAACTACCAGCAAAAAATGCCTCAAAACAACAAATAATTAACAAAATCAAAAACTCTAACGACACTATAATAATAGTACGCTTATCTTCACATACAATAAACTTCTTTTGCGTGATTCAGATTTGAATTCTGAATATATATCAATAATTATACCTCATAATAGAAAAATGAGTATTTGATCGGGCACCAATTTAAGCAATTTAGAAAAATAATGCTAGTACTAATGAATTGATTTAAGTCAATTTTTTGACTATTGTTAAGCGATTATCTTTATCATCAATTAATAGTTATTTAATTGTTAAATGGCTGTTATTGATAATAGTACATATATTCTTATTTTTCTAAACGACTACCTAAAAAAATTAACTTTTGATTTTTAGACTCAGAAAAAGATAATTTTATTTCTAATATTAGCCTATTTGATTTTTATTATGAATTTTATTAATTTTCCAATTAAGCTACAACACGTGGTTATATATGATTAATTGATGAGAACTAACAAACTTATTATTAGATAATAGACATTGGCTAGCATAATGTCATTTATATGGTTAAAAAATCACCATTTAAATCTAAATAGATAGCAATAAAAGACACAGATTGCTGCTTCTCTTCAATGGATAATATCGACCTTGATTTAAGGAGAGTCGTAACACCGTCACCAGCGGCTCTAGACGAGCTTATGTCACTAATGCATGCGCAGCCTTAATGCCTTTAGCTATTGATATTGAATGCTTTATTTATCAACCTGAAAATAAAACATTTCACCAGCGCATTTGTTAATAGATACACATCAGTAAGCGGTTTACCGCCCCGTAATTGATAATAACACTGTGACTGCCTACCGCCGAACGAGCTGAGAAATTGAATACATACAGATGACTAACTATCAAAATCCCCCGCTAATGGCTTCGTCATTTGTCTTGAAGAACGATTATCTCACTAGCCCTTAATAAAAAATGAGCATTAAAAAGGCTCGCAAACCAATTAGTTTGCGAGCCCAATAACAAAATAATTTAAATGACTAAAATTATTTAGCTAACAGTGATTTAACCGCATCACCGATGTCTGCTAAGCTACGTACTGTTTTCACACCAGCAGCTTCTAAAGCAGCGAATTTCTCATCCGCGGTACCTTTACCACCCGCGATAATTGCACCTGCGTGCCCCATGCGCTTACCTTTAGGTGCAGTAACACCCGCAATGTAACCAACAACAGGCTTAGTCACATGTTCTTTGATATATGCTGCGGCTTCTTCTTCCGCATTACCACCGATTTCACCGATCATAACAATCGCTTCAGTCTGTGGATCTTCTTGGAACATTTTCAGGATATCAATGAAGTTTGATCCTGGGATTGGGTCACCACCAATACCAACACAGGTTGATTGGCCAAGGCCTGCATCCGTAGTTTGTTTTACCGCTTCATACGTCAATGTACCTGAACGTGAAACGATACCAACTTTACCCGGCATATGGATATGGCCTGGTTGGATACCGATTTTGCACTCGCCTGGAGTGATAACACCCGGGCAGTTTGGACCGATCATGCGAACGCCAGCTTCATCTAATTTAACTTTAACCGTCAGCATATCCAGTGTTGGGATGCCTTCAGTGATAGTAATGATCAGCTTGATACCTGCATCAATCGCTTCCAGAATCGAATCTTTACAGAATGGCGCGGGTACATAGATAACCGATGCTGTTGCACCAGTCGCTTCTACGGCTTCACGAACAGTGTTAAATACTGGCAGACCTAAGTGAGTTGTACCACCTTTACCCGGTGTCACACCACCAACCATTTTTGTACCATACGCGATCGCTTGTTCAGAGTGGAAAGTACCTTGACCACCAGTGAAACCTTGGCAAATTACTTTAGTGTTTTTATCGATTAAAATAGACATTATTTAGCCTCCGCCGCTGCTACTGCTTTCTTAGCTGCATCTGTCAGGCTATTTGCCGCGATAATATTCAAGCCGCTATCTGCCAGTTTTTTCGCACCTAACTCTGCATTGTTACCTTCTAAACGAACCACTACTGGTACATTTACGCCTACTTCTTCTACTGCACCAATGATGCCGTCTGCAATCAGGTCACAGCGAACGATACCACCAAAAATGTTAACAAAAACGGCTTTAACACTCTTATCGGACAGGATAATTTTAAATGCTTCAGTTACACGCTCTTTAGTTGCACCGCCACCTACGTCAAGGAAGTTAGCTGGAGCACCACCATGCAGTTTAACAATGTCCATGGTTCCCATTGCCAGACCCGCACCGTTAACCATACAACCGATGTTGCCATCAAGTGCAACATAGTTCAGTTCCCATTGTGCAGCTTGTGCTTCACGCGCATCTTCTTGAGATGGATCATGCATTTCACGCATTTCTGCTTGACGGTATAGAGCGTTGCTATCAACACCTAATTTACCATCTAAACACACTAGGTCGCCTTCAGTATTGATCACTAATGGGTTAACTTCGATCAGAGCAAGGTCGCGCTCTAAGAACATAGTCGCTAAGCCCATAAAGATTTTCGCGAATTGGCTAACTTGTTTACCTGATAGACCTAATTTGAACGCTAACTCACGGCCTTGATAAGGCATAGGGCCAGTCAGTGGATCGATAACCGCTTTGTGGATCAGTTCTGGCGTTTCCTCAGCAACTTTCTCGATCTCAACACCACCTTCTGTTGACGCCATAAATACAACACGACGTGTACCACGGTCAACAACCGCGCCTAAATACAGTTCTTTAGCAATATCGGTCGCATTTTCAACTAAGATTTGGTTGACTGGCTGACCATTCGCATCTGTTTGGTAAGTCACTAAGTTGTGGCCTAACCATTTCTCTGCGAATGCTTTGATATCATTGATATCATTTGTCACTTTTACGCCGCCAGCTTTACCACGTCCACCTGCGTGAACTTGGCACTTAACAACCCATGGGCCGTTACCGATTTTTTTCGCTGCTTCTACAGCTTCTGCTGCTGATGTACAGGCATAACCCGTTGGTGCTGGCAAACCATAGCGTGTAAAAAGCTGTTTTGCCTGATACTCGTGTAAATTCATGATGTTCTATCCATAATTGAGTCTGAAGAGGCGATTATTCGCCTCCTGCAATTGTTACTGATTTAGCAGCCGGCAAAACCGACTGCATCGGTTACTTCAGACCGGGTAGGTGTTCCCCTACCCTGTTATGTAGCTATACGTCCAGCAGTAAACGAGTTGGATCTTCCAGCATATCTTTAATGGCAACTAAGAAGCCAACTGACTCACTACCATCGATCAGGCGGTGGTCATAAGATAATGCAAGGTACATCATTGGAAGAATTTCAACCTTACCGTTAACCGCCATTGGGCGATCTTTGATAGCATGCATACCTAAGATTGCGCTTTGTGGTGGGTTAATGATAGGGGTAGACATTAGAGAACCGAACACACCACCGTTAGTGATAGTGAAGTTACCGCCACTTAAGTCTTCAACGGTTAATTTACCGTCACGACCTTTGACTGCCAGTTCTTTAATTTTCTTCTCAATATCAGCCATGCTCATTGCATCAACATCACGCAGAACTGGCGTTACCAGACCACGAGGTGTCGATACTGCAATGCTGATGTCGAAATAGTTATGGTAAACAACATCAGTACCATCAATTGATGCGTTAACTTCTGGGTAACGTTTTAGCGCTTCAACCGCAGCTTTTACATAGAAAGACATAAAGCCTAAACGTACACCATGGCGTTTTTCAAACACTTCGCCGTATTGCTTACGCAGATCTTTAATTGGCTGCATGTTAACTTCATTAAATGTGGTTAACATCGCAGTGCTGTTTTTCGCTTCCAGCAGACGCTCAGCAATACGTTTACGTAAGCGCGTCATTGGTACGCGTTTTTCACTGCGGTGTGCCAATGGTGCTTGTGGCTCAGCAGCAGGTGTTGCAGCTTTCGCCGCAGGAGCGGCTTTGCCAGCAGCTAAATGTTTTTCAACATCTTCGCGAGTCAAACGACCACCAACACCCGTTCCTTTGATGTCAGCTGGGTTCAAGTCGTGCTCAGCAACTAAACGGCGGATTGCTGGAGACAGAGCATCATTGCTCTCTTCTTCCAAGCTGGCTGTTTGGCGCTGCGCTGGAGTTGCTTCTTGTGAAGCTTTAACTTCCACAGGAATACCCGTGCTATCACCTAAACGAATGCGGCCAAGCAGTTGTTTAGAAAGCACAGTTGCACCTTCATCTTCAACGATAGCTTCTAACACACCCGCTTCACTTGCAGGCACTTCTAAAACGACTTTATCTGTTTCAATTTCAACCAGCACTTCGTCACGTTCAACGCTATCACCTGGTTTTTTATGCCATGTGGCAACCGTAGCATCTGCAACGGATTCAGGAAGATCGGGAACAAGAATTTCTACGCTACTCATTTTCTATCCTTTAATTATTCAATGTTCAAAGCGTCATTTACCAGAGCTTGTTGTTGCTCTTGGTGAACGGACGTGTATCCAACTGCTGGAGATGAAGAAGCAGCACGACCTGCATAACGTAAAGTTGCTCCTGTAGGGATCGCTTCACGGAAGTTGTGTTGGCTGCAATACCAAGCGCCTTGATTCAATGGCTCTTCTTGACACCATACGAAATCTTTAACGTGCGCATATGGTAAGAACGCTTGCTGAATATCTTCATGTGGGAACGGATATAGCTGCTCAATACGTACGATAGCGACATCAGTTTGTCCGTTCTTACGACGTTGTTCTAACAGATCGTAATAAACTTTACCGGAACACATAATGACGCGTTTCACATCTTTCGGATTGATTTCATCTATTTCACTGATTACTGTCTGGAACTTACCATTTGCCAGTTCATCCATACTTGAGACCGCTAATGGATGACGCAGTAATGATTTAGGTGACATTACAATCAGAGGACGACGCATACCACGCAGAGCCTGACGGCGCAGCATATGGTAAACCTGAGCTGGCGTGGATGGCACACACACTTGCATGTTTTGATCTGCGCACAGTTGTAGGTAACGCTCTAAACGTGCAGAGGAGTGCTCTGGACCTTGTCCTTCATAACCGTGTGGCAACAGCATCACTAGACCACACATACGACCCCATTTTTGCTCACCAGAGCTAATGAATTGGTCGATAACGACTTGTGCACAGTTTGCGAAGTCACCGAATTGAGCTTCCCAAATCGTCAGTGCACGTGGCTCTGTGGTTGCATAGCCATATTCAAATGCCAATACCGCGTTTTCAGTCAGAACAGAGTCCCAAACATTAAATACGCCTTGACCGTTATGGATATTTTGCAGAGGAACATAAACGGAACCATTGGTTTGGTTATGTACAACCGCATGGCGATGGAAGAAAGTACCACGGCCAGCATCTTCACCAGATAGACGAACAGGAATACCTTCATCAACTAGTGTTGCGTACGCCAATGTTTCTGCTGCGCCCCAATCCAGTAGTTTTTCACCTTTCGCCATTTCAGCACGGTCTGAGTAAATTTTCTCAACACGAGACTGAGTGACGACTTCAGCAGGGATAGTACTGGTTTTAACTGCTAGCTCTTGCAGACGCTTTGGATCGAAGGTGGATTTATACTCTTCGTTCCAATCATGATTTAGGTACGGTTCCCATGTATAGGAATGCAGACCCATTTCACGCCATTCTTCAACGACGCAATCACCTCGGTCTAACGCGTCACGGTACAAGTTAACCATTTCAGTCACTTCATCCGCTGTAACAACGCCTGCTTCAATTAAACGATCCGCATAGATTTTACGTGGTGTCGGATGTTTTTTGATTTTTTGATACATAATTGGCTGAGTTGCATTTGGCTCATCAGCTTCGTTATGACCATGACGACGGTAGCACACGAGGTCAATCATCACATCGCGTTTAAACGTATTACGGAAATCAAGTGCTAAGCGAGTTACAAAAGCAACGGCTTCTGGATCATCTGCATTGACGTGGAAAATAGGTGCTTGAACCATTTTCACGATGTCGGTGCAGTACTCAGTTGAACGTGTATCTTTCGGGTTTGAAGTCGTAAAACCAATTTGGTTGTTAATGACGATACGCATGGTGCCGCCAACTTCATAACCACGAGCTTGAGACATGTTCAATGTTTCTTGAACAACACCTTGACCCGTTACTGCTGAGTCACCGTGAATAGTGATTGGTAGAACCATGTTGCTGCGACCTTCATCAAGGCGATCGCGGCGAGCACGTACTGAACCAATAACTACTGGGCTGACAATCTCAAGGTGAGATGGGTTAAATGCTAATGCTAAGTGAACACGCGAACCTGCGGTTTCGAAATCCGAAGAGAAACCTTGGTGATATTTAACGTCACCTGCACTTGAGTGGTCTTTGTGTTTGCCTGCGAACTCATCAAATAATTCAGCAGGTTTTTTACCTAAGATGTTAATTAAAACGTTAAGACGACCACGGTGAGCCATACCCAGTACGACTTCACGTGTATCTTGTTTGCCCGCATGGTGGATCAGATCTTTCAGCATTGGAATAAGTGAGTCACCACCTTCCAATGAGAAACGTTTTGCCCCCGGGAATTTTGCGCCTAAATAACGCTCAAGCCCTTCTGCTGCGGTTAATTCAGCTAAGAAGCGACGTTTTTCTTCTTTCGAAAATTGCTCAGCAACATTCACTGATTCAAGGCGTTGTTGGATCCAACGTTTTTCCTCTGTATTCGTGATATGCATATATTCAGCACCAATTGAACCGCAATAAATGCGCTTCAGGGCATCGTATAGGTCGCTAAGTTTCATGGTTTCTTTGCCGATAGCAAAAGAACCCACGTTGAATGTCTCGTCGAAATCTTCTTTCGTTAAGTTATGGAACGCTGGATCTAAATCTGGAACAGATTCACGTTTCCATAAACCTAATGGATCAAGATTTGCGTTTTGATGTCCGCGGAAGCGGAATGCGTTAATCAATTGCAAAACTTTCACTTGTTTTGCATCGATAGCTGGGTCGCTAACAGAGGTATGATAACGAGTAGAGTCTTTCGCTAAGCGACGGAAATAATCGCGTGCTTGCGAGTGAAATTGCTCAGAGTTGGTGCCTGCACCAGGCAGTTGCTGAAAGATTTCTCTCCAGCCAGCATCAACAGAATTGGGGTCAGTTAGATAATCTTCATAGAGCTGTTCTATGTAAGTCTGGTTCGCGCCTGCCAGAAAGCTCGAATCCAGCCAGTCCTTCATTACGCCGTTCTGCATTGTGATCCCTTAAGCTTTTACAGCTTTAGTTTTCGCCGTGGTTAACTAATTGCCGCGTTTAAGCGGCCTCGATAAAGGTTCTTCTGGACGTGCTTTATGCATGTTCTCACTTTGGGTTTCCCTTTATCACTCCGGGCTCCCCTTCTAAGGAACCTTTAAAAACTGGCTGCGGTTTTTAAAGGTCCCTTGAGTCAGCTCGCGTCTTCATCTTTTTTTGCAGTTTGGCTTTTACTTTCACTTTTTTACTTTTGGATTTATTACTTTTCAACAGCCTGCGGCACATAAGTACCGCAGGTAAAAACCGGTTCTACGCGCTATGTTTTAGCAACATAGATTTAATATGACCGATAGCTTTCGTTGGATTTAGTCCTTTAGGGCATACATTGACACAATTCATGATGCTATGACAGCGGAAAACACTAAAAGCGTCGTTCAGATCATCTAATCGAGCGTCTGTTTCAGTATCTCTACTATCAATTAAGAATCGGTATGCAGCTAACAGACCTGCCGGACCAATAAATTTATCCGGATTCCACCAGAAAGATGGGCAAGACGTTGAGCAACAAGCACACAGAATACACTCATATAGACCATCAAGTTTTTCACGTTGTGCCGGCGACTGTAAATTCTCACGCGCAGGTGGATTCTTATTATCATTAATAAGATACGGACGAATTTTTTCGTACTGGGTGTAGAACTGAGTCATATCAATGATCAGGTCACGCACAACCGGCAAACCAGGTAATGGACGAATAACAATTTTCTTCCCACTACGAGTTAAAGCCGACAGTGGCGTGATACACGCCAATCCGTTTTTACCATTCATATTAACGCCATCAGAACCACACACACCTTCACGGCATGAACGGCGGAATGACAACGTAGGATCTTTCTCTTTCAATTGAATTAACGCATCAAGCAGCATCATGTCGCGCCCTTCAGGCACTTCAAGCGTGTAATCCTGCATACGCGGTGCGTTATCAACATCCGGATTATAGCGATAAATCGAAAATTCAAGTTTCATAGTTTATTTCTCCGCAACTGGATTAACACCACGCATTAATAAGTACGTACTTTCGGCGGGAAGGGCTCACGCAACTTAGGCTGCATGTTAACTTCACGACGAGTCATCGTTTCAGATTGCGGTAAATATAATGAGTGACACAGCCAGTTAGCATCGTCACGATCTGGATAGTCGAAACGGCTATGCGCACCGCGGCTTTCTGTACGGAAGTTCGCTGCTTGTGCTGTCGCATAAGCGGTTTCCATCAAGTTATCCAGTTCTAAACATTCAATACGTTGTGTGTTGAACTCAGTAGAAGTGTCATCAAGACGAGCATTTTTCAAACGCTCACGGATCACTTTCAACTCTTCCAAGCCTTTCGCCATCGCATCACCTTCACGGAATACAGAGAAGTTGTGTTGCATACAGCTTTGCAGCGCTTTACGAATTTCAACAGGATCTTCACCAGTGCGTGCATTTTCCCAGCGATTAAAGCGAGTCATAGCAGCATCGATGTCAGATTCAGAAGCATCGCGCATTGAACCTTGTTCCATTAGAGATTCTTTCAGATGGAGACCAGCAGAACGGCCGAATACCACAAGGTCAAGCAGTGAGTTACCACCAAGGCGGTTAGCACCATGCACAGATACACAAGCAATCTCACCAACAGCAAATAGACCTGGGATCACCTCGTCTTCGCCTTTTTCGTTATAGCGAATCGCTTGGCCTGTTACCTTAGTCGGGATCCCGCCCATCATGTAGTGACAAGTTGGGATGACTGGGATCGGCTCTTTAACTGGGTCAACGTGTGCGAAGGTACGAGATAATTCAAGAATACCCGGTAAACGAGACTCAAGAACTTCTTTACCTAAGTGATCCAGTTTCAGCTTAGCATGTGGGCCCCATGGACCATCACAACCACGACCTTCACGAATTTCGATCATAATTGAACGAGCCACCACGTCACGACCAGCAAGGTCTTTCGCGTTAGGCGCATAACGTTCCATGAAACGCTCGCCATCTTTGTTCAATAAATAACCACCTTCACCACGACAGCCTTCTGTAACCAGAACACCTGCGCCTGCAATACCCGTTGGGTGGAATTGCCACATTTCCATATCTTGCAATGGAACACCAGCACGTACTGCCATACCAACACCATCACCGGTGTTGATGTGTGCGTTTGTGGTTGATTGATAAATACGGCCTGCACCACCTGTCGCTAAAATAGTTGCTTTAGCTTTGAAGTAAACGAGCTCGCCAGTTTCCATGCAAATCGCAGTACAACCTACGATATCGCCATCTTGGTTCTTCACTAAATCAAGGGCATACCACTCAGAGAAAATGGTAGTATGGTTTTTTAGGTTTTGCTGATACAAGGTATGTAACAGTGCATGACCCGTACGGTCAGCCGCCGCCGCTGTACGTGCAGCTTGCTCACCACCAAAATTTTTCGATTGGCCACCAAATGGACGCTGATAGATCGTGCCATTATCCAAACGAGAGAATGGCAGTCCCATGTGTTCTAATTCAAGGATAGCTTCTGGACCCGTTTTACACATGTACTCGATAGCGTCTTGGTCACCGATATAGTCAGATCCTTTTACGGTGTCATACATGTGCCACTCCCAGTTATCTGGGTGTGTGTTACCAAGTGCAACAGTGATACCACCTTGCGCTGATACTGTATGAGAACGCGTTGGGAAAACTTTTGACAACAAGGCACAAGATAAACCAAGTTGTGAAATTTGCAGTGCAGCACGCATACCTGCGCCACCCGCACCGATAACAATAGCGTCAAATTCTCTTATTGGCAGATTCATTTATGCACCCCACACCACAATTGTTCCGTAAATTAAGTAAGCCAGCAGTGCAACAACAATCACCAGTTGCAGCACTAAACGTAGTGCGAGTGGCTTAACATAGTCTGTTAGTACTTGCCATAAACCAATCCAAGCATGTACTAAAATCGAGAACAACGTCAGGATGGTGAAGACTTTGGTCACGGAGGATGCGAAGAAACCACGCCATGTTTCATAGGTAATATCATTGATGGCAACAAAACCAACAAGGTACAACACGTAGAGTACGATAACGATCGCAGAGCCACGGATTAACAGCCAGTCCTGAATACCAGTACGGCCTAAAGCTGATGCATTACTTACCATACTAATACCCCCGCCAGGATCGCCAGAACGATTGTAATAACAAACGTGATTTTTGCAGATGAATTACCCGCTGCTAGCGTTTCATCAATACAGCCGAAATCCATTAGCATATGACGAATACCACCACAGATGTGATATGCCAATGCAGTGAGGATCCCCCAAAGAATGAACTTAGCAAAAAAGCCAGTCATTATTTCAGATGCGTATTGAAAGCCTTCTGGAGAGGAGAGAGATGTCCCTAACAACCAAAGCAGGATACCGACTGCGATGAAAGTAATGACGCCAGAGACACGGTGCAAGATCGAAGAGATCGCAGTGATCGGGAAGTGGATCGTCTGCAAATCAAGGTTGACAGGTCTTTGTTTTTTCACAATTTTGCCCACACAGCTCTTTATTATTTTCCTTCCTCCGGACCTGGGGCGGAAACAGACAGCGACAGGGGTAGAAAATGCAACTTAAGCTAAACGTTAATCCATCATGTTCAAATAGAGTTGCATACTGATTACGCTGGAACTCCTACATCAGGGTAATCCGGAGACCTGCCGCCAAGTATAAAGTCTTCACATAGCTATTACAATTCCCACACAAAATGTTTGGAGACATTTAGCCCGAACAGTGAGAGGGATCACGATTTAAACATTTTGCATAAATGTGCTTATCTTATTTGACAATGATTCAACATTTATCTTACATATATGGCTGGTAGAATTATCTGAACGTCGCCAATATCTCAAACGGCGTGAAAGAAAAAACAAAAGTTATGAAAGTTGTTTCCCTTACTAAAAATAATGATATTGTAGGGAAAACGACAAAAAGAACATAACATCTACACACTTGTAAACAACCTAAAAAACATTGTCATTGGTCGTCCGGTTTCAGAATTTAATGTGATTGCTAGCTGATTTCCACAACACACCGGTAGAACAATGCATAAAGACACAGTATATACTCTAAATCACTCGAGTTGCGGTTAGGCGAAAAGTGAATAAGGTACGAGAAACATAAGAAATTATGTGACTCGCGCCAGCGAGCGTAATCAACAACGCTGCAACTTGAAGGATAACGAGTATAACGCTGTGCACTGGTTGTTGGGTGTTGATTATCAAGCGCTAAGGAGACCGTAAATGGCTGATAACAAAGCTAAGCTAACGACTGAGAGTGCAAGTACAATTGAACTAGACATTCTATCCCCTACACTCGGTCAAGACGTTATCGATGTCCGAACTTTAGGTTCAAAAGGGTTTTATACATACGATCCTGGATTTACCTCTACTGCCTCATGTGAATCAAAAATCACATATATTGATGGCGATAAAGGCATTTTGCTACACCGCGGCTATCCAATTGACCAGTTGGCAACCGAAGCCTCTTACCTTGAAGTCTGCTATATCCTGCTGTACGGCGAAGCACCTACTCAAGAACAATATGAAACATTCAAAAATACAGTAACTCGCCATACCATGATCCATGAGCAGATCACTCGCATGCTTAATGGTTTCCGCCGTGACTCACACCCAATGGCTGTTCTATGTGGTGTAACAGGTGCACTAGCGGCTTTCTATCACGATGCACTGGATGTTAATAACCCACGCCATCGCGAAATTACCGCTTATCGTCTGCTGTCTAAAATGCCAACAGTCGCTGCAATGTGTTATAAATATTCAATCGGCCAACCGTTTGTTTATCCACGTAATGATCTGTCCTATGCAGGCAACTTCTTGTACATGATGTTCTCAACACCTTGTGAAGAGTACAAAGTTAACCCGGTACTTGAACGCGCTATGGATCGCATCTTAATCCTCCATGCTGATCACGAACAAAACGCATCAACCTCAACCGTACGTACTGCTGGTTCTTCCGGTGCTAACCCATTTGCTTGTATTGCAGCGGGTATTGCATCGCTATGGGGACCTGCTCATGGTGGTGCTAACGAAGCTTGCCTACGTATGTTGGAAGAGATCCAAACCGTTGAACACATCCCAGCCTTTATCGAACGTGCGAAAGACAAAAATGACTCTTTCCGCCTGATGGGCTTCGGTCACCGCGTTTATAAAAACCATGACCCACGTGCAACTGTAATGCGTGAAACCTGCCATGAAGTTCTCAATGAACTCGGCCTGAATGACAGCCTATTAGAAGTGGCAATGGAGCTAGAACGTATTGCCCTAAACGACCCGTACTTCATTGAGAAGAAACTGTACCCGAACGTTGACTTCTACTCAGGTATCATTCTGAAAGCTATGGGTATTCCTTCATCTATGTTCACTGTGATCTTTGCAATTGCCCGTACTATCGGTTGGATCGCACATTGGAACGAAATGCATGATGATGGTTTAAAAATTGCTCGTCCTCGCCAGCTCTATACTGGCTATGGCAAACGTGAATTTAATACTAATTTATCAAAAAAATAATATTCTAACTAAATCTATCCCCTACACTATCAAAGCCCCTAAAATGGGGCTTTTCTGCATTATGTCTCATAAGAATGTTGATATTCCCTTGGTGTAACCCCACTCATTTTTCGAAAGAAACTAATCAATGCGCTATCACTCGTCAGCCCCAATTCTTGAGTAATAAAATGGTAGGGTTTCCCTTGCGCTAACAACTCTATTGCCTTGATAAATCGCCATTGTTGGCGCCAAGTTTGATAACTAACTCCTGTTTCACGTAAGAAAATACGCGTGATCGTCTTTTCACTAGCACCTATTGTTTTTGCCAGTTCTATCAAGGTTGGAGGTAATTGCTCCATATTGAGACCTTTCATGCGACGATCTTGTGGAATGGCTAATAATGTAGGTTCTTTACTGGCTGATTTTAATTCATCAATAAACACAGGTAATAAATTAGCCAATCGTCCATGTTGCCATTGACTATCAAAAGGTGCGATGGCAATACGCTCCAGCACCTCTCTGAGTAAAGGCGTCACTGATAAAATCATCACCTCATGGCCAATTTGATTGGCATATTGAGCGCTAAGATACACTGACCGATAACCAACCGAAGAGCGCATTTGCGCTCTATGGATCACATGCGGCGGGATCCATGCTACACGCCCTGGGGGCAATAGCGACAAACGATTTTCCAGTGAAATGAGAATGCAGCCTTGCTGGGTAAACAATAACTGCCCCATATCATGCGCATGTAAACCGGAATCGTGTTGACCCATTTCAGCGGCAATACCCAGTATAGGGGCACTATACCAATGGGTTTCAAACTTATCTTGCTGATTAAGCCATGCCATATCATGTCCGTTTTTTGATATTTATTGTCTTTATTATTGTAATAAGACAGCAAAATTGCAACTAAACTACTCGCCATTCATTACCAGAGTAGGAAAATACACAATGAAACATTCACTTTCATTATGGTTGGCTGTAGCCCTAATGATGTTTCCACAAATTGTTGAAACCATATACAGCCCAGCATTAACCGATATTGCGAGTGCATTCAGCGTCAATGCAGAACAAGCTTCTCAAACGCTTTCGCTCTATTTCTTTGCATTTGCATTAGGTGTCGTATTTTGGGGAAGAATGTGTGACATCATCGGTCGACGCCCAACAATACTTGCAGGCTTGCTGATCTATGCAGCTGCTTCTGTTGGCGCATTATTTATTACGCATTTTTATCTGCTGTTATTAATACGCATGCTATCTGCTTTTGGTGCCGCAGTAGGCTCTATTGGCACTCAAACTGCTATGCGTGATAGTTACCAAGGCCATGAATTAGCAAAAGTTTTCTCCATTATGGGGATCGCTCTCGCCATTAGCCCTGCTTTAGGGATGGTAGCTGGTGCAATATTAGTCGGTTATGGTGGATATCAAGCCGTGTTCATGGGCTTAGCGATTTTAGCTATCGTATTATTGTTATGGTCATGTTACCGGTTACCCGAAACTCGACCCGAAAATGTGATACATCACCCATTTTTGAGCACTTTATTGGCCATGATTAGGGATAAAGAAATTCTCAAAAATGTGATCTTAATAGCATTTTTTAACATTAATTTATTCAGTTATTACCAACTGGCACCCTTTCATTTTGAGCAATTAATGCTCTCTCAGCAACAATTTGGCCTAACTGGAGTTTTATTAGCCATTGGTGTTGGTGTGGGTTCAATCTTAAATCGTTATTTACTGGCTAAAAAATGGACACCAGAGAGGCTCGTAAAACTATCAAGTGTCATTTCTCTAGTTAGTGGCTGTATGGTTTATATACTGATCCACTCTGCTTGGTTTATTTTGCCCGTTATGGGGATTGTGATCGGCTACGGAATTGCCATTCCAAATGTCCTTGCTCACGCTCTAAACCGTTATGCAGATAGAAAAGGAACCGCAGGCGCGATTTTAGGATTACTTTACTATATTGGATTGGCAGTCGGCCTAATGATTGCGGGTTGGAGCCAGCACTTAGGTGGTGTTTTAGTGGTGTCAGGAGCTGTATTATTTCTGTTCGCCCTCCGTTATCGCACTCAATAATGATAAGGAGCAGTGTAGTCGCACACGCTGCTCCTTTCTATTTTTTAACTAACGGTATTAAGCTGGATTATCAATATCAACGAATGTTGCGTCTAAATTATGATGATCCACTAGCCATTTTGTCAGAGCTTTAATGCCATAGCGTTCTGTTGCATGATGGCCTGCTGAATAAAAATGGATCCCCATTTCCCTTGCAATATGAATAGTTTGCTCAGACACTTCACCAGTAACAAACGCATCCACACCAAATTCAGCGGCTTGTAATATAAAGCCCTGCCCACCCCCAGTACACCATGCAATTTGGCGTATCTCTTGTTTACCTGTATCACCACAATGTAATGGCTTGCGGCCAAGGCGGCTTTCTAAACGCTCATTTAATTCAGCTGGTGTTATCGGCTGATCAAAATACCCAAATGGCATCAATGGGTCGATATGACCATCAATTTTAACCCCCATCAAATGGGCTAACTGAGTATTGTTACCCAGCTGATGATGTGCATCTAACGGTAAATGATAACCATAAAGGTTGATGTCATTTTCCAGTAAGGTTTTTAGACGCTTTCTTTTCATCCCCTTAATCACTGATGGCTCATTTTTCCAAAAATAGCCATGGTGAACAATAATAGCATCAGCTTCCATCTCTACCGCTTTATCTAAAAGCGCTTGGCAAGCGGTTACACCAGTGACAATTTTTTGTACATGAGAACGGCCTTCAACTTGTAAGCCGTTAGGCGCATAGTCTTGGTATTCACTGATTTTCAACTCATTATTGATAAGTTCTTCCAACGCTAAATTACGCATAATCTATCCTTTTTACTGCATCACTTATCGACGCATAGAGGTAATAATGATCGATATTATCTCTCTAGCTTATAAGCCCAGAGCATAAAAAGAAATGGCTAATTTTGGCTTATTTATTGCTACCAATAATAATTGGACGAAGAAATGAGTTCGAATGGAAATGATAAATATTTAAGAAGGGAATCAACCCCCATAACACGGTTATTATGGGGATCTATTAATGAATACAATCGTGATTAATGATGTGTATCCATTGTCATTTCTGAGCGCTCAAGCCAAACAGGTTTATCGCTTGTTTTAGCCCAGACCTTATAAAGGTAACTATAAAATTTTGCTCGTTGTGGATGAAAAACCATAACCGGAAACGCAAGTATGCCAGCAGACATCGCAGCAGCGCGGCGTAAAATAACCTGATTACGGGAATATTCGCGATATGTGGACATCGATATCCTCCTGTCAGTAGCCACATTATTTGCCGATTTTAGTTTGCCCCTTCAACTCACACATAACACCCATTTAAGAGAGACCAAAATCGCACAGATAGTATGAAGATAATTAACTGACTTAATGATACGCCCTTATTGGTAACTTTACTACTGATCTGACCACTTACTCCTTAAAAAAGAGCCAAAAAATCGCACAATTTGTAGTTTTCCTACAATAATTAACATCCAAATGAATAAAAGAAACAAAATTAACACATTAAAGTAACATTTGATTATAACCCTACAGTGACAGTGGCTGACTGTTTTATCACCATTTTTATACTTTTTTTACGCGCCCATCTCTATTTTTATCAGCTTCTTTACAACGCAATCCCTATCCTACCTCCATGGAAATATTAAGGAGAAACTACTGTGTCGCTACTTTCCATTGTTGGGGCAGTGTTTGTTGTTTTACTGCTGGTTTATCTGATCTACGCCTTGCTAAACGCGGAGGATTTTTAAGATGACCACAAATGCATTTTTACTTATTGCCAGCTTCCTATTAGTTCTGCTGGTACTGGCTAAACCATTAGGCCTATTCATTGCCAGCTTAATTGAAGGTGATATGCCACGTTTTATGCTAAGAGCTGAAGCGGTAATTTGGCGTTGTAGTGGCTTAAAACAGCCAGGCCGCGAAATGGCTGAAATGAACTGGTTACGCTATGCATTAGCTATCTTATTATTCAATTTTTTAGGTTTTATTCTGTTATTTGTCTTATTAGTTTTTCAAGATAGCTTACCGCTCAACCCACAAAAGTTTTCAGGAATGAATTGGGATCTGGCGTTTAATACTGCCATCAGCTTTGTTACCAATACTAACTGGCAGTCCTATAGTGGTGAAAGCAACCTCAGCTATTTAAGCCAAATGACCGGTTTAACGGTACAAAATTTTTTATCTGCTGCCACAGGTATTGCCGTCGTTTTTGCCTTAATCCGTGCTTTTTCTCGCCACAGTAGCAAAACACTGGGTAATGCATGGATAGACCTAACTCGCATTACGCTTTACCTATTACTGCCCTTAGCGATCGTATTTGCGTTATTTTTCGTTAGCCAAGGCGTTATCCAAAATTTTTCCGCTTATATCTTAAGTGATAACTTAAATAGCTCAGCTCAACTACTCCCAATGGGTCCAGTTGCTTCCCAAGAAGCCATTAAGTTATTAGGTACCAACGGCGGTGGATTCTTTGGCGCTAACTCGTCTCACCCTTTTGAAAACCCAACTGCCTTAAGCAATTTTGTGCAGATGTTAGCTATTTTCTTAATCCCAACAGCACTGTGCTTTGCTTTTGGACGTACTGTTGGCGATAACAAACAAGGCAATGCGCTGCTGTGGACTATGGCAATCATTTTTGTCATTGCCGCAGCAACCGTTATCTATGCTGAATATATTGGTAATCCATTCTTAAATGATTTTTCTGCCAATAGTACAGCCAACATGGAAGGAAAAGAGAGCCGCTTTGGTATTCTCAGTTCAGCACTGTATGCGGTCGTCACAACCGCAGCCTCTTGTGGCGCAGTCAATGCGATGCATGATTCCTTTACTGCTTTAGGTGGCATGGTACCAATGTGGTTGATGCAAATTGGTGAAGTGGTCTTTGGTGGGGTTGGCTCAGGTTTATATGGCATGTTGTTATTTGTTTTACTAGCCGTATTTATCGCAGGTTTAATGATTGGCCGTACACCTGAATATTTAGGTAAAAAAATTGAGGTTCGTGAAATGAAAATGGTCGCCATTGCCATTTTAGTTACCCCAACCTTAGTACTTTGTGGTACCACTCTCGCATTGATGACTGAAGCTGGACGCGCTGCTATTTTTAACCCAGGCGCACATGGTTTTAGTGAAGTCCTCTATGCCTTCTCTTCTGCTGCCAATAATAATGGTAGTGCTTTTGCTGGATTAAGTACCAATACACCTTTCTATAATATCGCGCTGGCTATTGCTATGTTGCTAGGTCGCTTTGGTGTGATCCTTCCGGTGCTGGCAATTGCAGGCTCACTGGCAATGAAAAAACCTCAAGTCGCCACGATGGCAAGCTTACCAACACATGGCCCTGTGTTTATTGGTTTATTAATCTTAACCGTTTTACTCATCGGTGCTCTAACTTTCGTTCCTGCGCTTGCGCTAGGTCCGATCGCAGAACATGTGCAAATTTGGTTAGCGGCATAGTGAGGGAAATAAAATGAAAAAAACTCAACTGTTTGATAGTGCTTTAGTTCGTCAATCTATAATCGATGCCATAAAAAAATGCACCCCACAAGCGCAATGGCGTAACCCAGTGATGTTTGTCGTGTATATTGGCAGCATCATCACGACGCTACTTTGGCTGGCAATGTTAACGGGTCATAGTGAAGGTAACGCTTGGTTTAGTGGCATGATCACCCTCTGGTTATGGTTTACTGTGCTATTTGCCAATTTTGCTGAAGCCCTTGCTGAAGGGCGCAGTAAAGCGCAAGCCGCTAGCCTTAAAGGCGTTAAAAAGCTCAGTAGTGCAATACGTCTTGCCGCTGCTTCTTTAGATGCTGCACAGGAAACCGTCAATTCAGATCAACTGCGCAAAGGGGATATTGTGCTGATCCGCGCTGGTGAAACTATCCCTTGTGATGGCGAAGTCATTGAAGGTGGCGCATCCGTTGATGAAAGTTCGATTACTGGCGAATCTGCCCCAGTCATTCGTGAATCAGGGGGCGACTTTTCATCTGTTACAGGCGGAACACGCGTACTTTCAGACTGGTTAATTGTTGAATGTACTGTAAATCCAGGTGAAACATTCCTTGATCGTATGATTTCAATGGTCGAGGGTGCACAACGTCGTAAAACACCCAATGAAATTGCACTCACTATTTTATTAACTGCACTGACCATTATTTTTTTATTAGCTTGTGCAACCTTGTACCCATTCACCCTCTTCTCCGCAGAATATGCGGGCGCAGGCAGCGCTGTTTCGATTTTAGTGCTAATTGCTTTACTGATTTGTTTAATTCCAACCACCATTGGCGGCCTACTTTCCTCTATCGGTGTTGCTGGGATGAGCCGCATGTTAGGCGCCAATGTCATCGCGACTAGCGGTCGAGCAGTCGAAGCTGCCGGTGACGTTGATGTGTTATTGCTGGATAAAACAGGCACCATTACCTTAGGTAATCGCCAAGCCTCCGCCTTCTTACCGCTTGCAGGGGTAACAGAGCAACAACTTGCGGATGCTGCACAACTTTCTTCTTTAGCCGATGAAACTCCTGAAGGTCGTAGCATCGTTGTACTGGCTAAGCAAAAATTTAATTTACGTGAAAGAGATATACATGCTCTAAATGCCACTTTTGTACCATTTTCAGCAATGACACGAATGAGTGGTGTCAACGTCGGCGAACGCATGATCCGTAAAGGCTCAGCGGATGCGATACGCCGGTATGTTGAAGCAAATCATAGTAAATTCCCTCTCGAAGCGGACAAATTAGTGGAACAAGTTGCCCATCAAGGTGGAACACCATTGGTAGTGGTTGATAACCAAACCGTACTTGGTGTCGTTGCGCTAAAAGATATTGTGAAAGGTGGTATCAAAGAACGTTTTGCACAAATGCGCAGTATGGGGATCAAAACCGTAATGATCACAGGTGATAACCATCTTACAGCTGCGGCGATTGCTGCCGAGGCAGGTGTTGATGATTTTTTAGCTGAAGCAACCCCAGAAGCCAAGTTAGCGCTGATCCGCCAATATCAATCCGAAGGACGTCTCGTTGCTATGACCGGTGATGGAACAAACGATGCCCCAGCCCTTGCTCAAGCAGATGTTGCTGTTGCGATGAACTCAGGCACCCAAGCAGCAAAAGAAGCAGGTAACATGGTTGATTTAGATTCGAATCCAACCAAACTGATTGAAGTCGTTCATATCGGTAAGCAGATGCTAATGACACGTGGTTCACTGACCACTTTTAGTATCGCTAATGATATCGCTAAATATTTTGCCATCATTCCAGCTGCTTTTGCTGTCACTTGGCCGCAACTGAATGCGCTAAACATTATGCATCTACACTCACCAGCGTCCGCTTTGTTATCTGCTGTGATTTTTAATGCGTTGATCATTGTATTTTTGATCCCATTAGCCTTAAAAGGGGTTAACTATCGCCCAATGAGCTCACAGTCATTGTTACAAAGAAACTTAGGTATTTACGGTTTAGGTGGTCTGATCGTGCCATTTGTTGGTATCAAACTGATTGACATGATCATCAGTCTATTTGGTTTATAAGGGATCAATTATGAATATGCTCCGTTCATCTATCGTAGTATTAGCGTTACTGGCGATAATTACTGGGGTTGCCTATCCTTTATTTGTCACGGGGATCGCCAATGTCCTATTCCCTTGGCAGGCTAAAGGCTCTTTAATCGAACAAGATAACCGTGTAGTTGGCTCGGTTTTAATTGGTCAAAACTACCAATCTGAGAATTACTTTTTAGGGCGCCCCTCCGCGACCGCTGATCACCCTTATAATGCTCTCGCATCCGGTGCGAGTAACCTTGCGGTCAGTAACCCTGAACTAAATGAAGCTTTTTCTCAACGTAGTCAACAATTAAGAGCGCAAAACCCAGATGCAACATCGATATTACCTGTGGATCTATTAACTAGCTCAGCGAGTGGTTTAGATCCTGATATTTCAGTCTCCGCAGCGCTCTACCAAGCACCACGTATTGCGAAAAACAGACAGCTGCCACTAAAAGACGTAGAATCATTGATTGCCATACAAACCCAAAAACCATTATTTGGTTTTATCGGCGAACCTGTCGTCAATGTATTGCAACTCAATATGGCTCTGGATGAGCTAAAACAACAGCTTAACCTACCGGCTCACTGAGGCTAGCTATGGATAATCAAGACCCAATTCGCCCAAACCCAGACGAACTACTGATAAAAGCGAATGAAAGTGGGCGTGGCAAACTTAAAATATTTTTCGGCGCCTGTGCAGGCGTCGGAAAAACCTACGCCATGCTACAAGAAGCGCAACGATTACGCGCACAAGGGTTAGATGTACTGGTTGGGGTCGTGGAAACACATGAAAGAGAAGAAACTGCCGCACTACTCGAAGGGCTATCTCTGCTGCCACCGCGCCGCTTAAATCATCGCGGACGCCGTATGAACAGCTTCGATATTGATGCTGCAATAGCAAGGCACCCTGCGATTATTTTAATGGATGAACTCGCCTTCAGTAATCCAATGGGAAGCCGTCACCCTAAGCGATGGCAAGATGTCGAAGAGTTACTCGATGCGGGTATTGATGTTCTAACCACCATTAATGTGCAACATATTGAGAGTTTGAATGATGTAGTGGGAAGTATTACGGGGATCCGCGTTCGTGAAACCGTCCCTGATCATATTTTCGATGCTGCTGATGAAATTGTCTTAGTGGATCTACCGCCTGATGATCTGCGTCAGCGCTTAAAAGAAGGCAAAGTCTATATCCCAGGGCAAGCTGAACGCGCTATTGAGCATTTTTTTCGTAAAGGTAATTTAATTGCACTACGCGAGCTTGCTTTACGACGTACCGCTGATCGCGTTGATGGGCAAATGCGTGAGTTTCGTGATGGTAAAGGGCAAGCGCCTGTTTGGCATACTCGCGATGGCTTACTGCTTTGCATCGGTCACAACAGTGGTAATGAAAAACTCGTTCGTGCAGCAGCAAGACTGGCCGCCAAATTAGGCTCTGTTTGGCATGCTGTTTATGTTGAAACACCCACCTTACATCAGTTACCTGAAGGTCATCGTAGAGCCATTCTTAAAGCATTGCGCTTAGCACAAGATCTCGGTGCTGAAACAGCAACCCTATCTGATCCATCCGAAGAAAAAGCCGTGTTACGTTACGCCCGAGAGCATAATCTGGGTAAAATTTTAATCGGTCGGCGTATTAAGCGCCGTAAGTGGTTTGATTTCACGACTCGTAGAAGTTTTGCCGAACGGTTAGGTGCATTAGGACCTGATATTGATTTAGTGATTGTGGCACTCGAAGAAAAACATGATTGGCTAAAAGATCCTGAGCGTAAACCTTTTACGGAAAAATGGCGCACTGATGTTAACGGCTTTTTAATGGCGATTGCGATGTGCGCCGCAATTACCCTTTTCTCACGAACTTTTTTACTCGCTTTCGATAAAGCCAACCTAGTTACGCTTTATTTACTTGGCGTCGTTTTAATCGCACTCTTTTATGGCCGCCGCCCATCTGTTTTTGCAGCCCTAGTTAACGTGATTAGTTTTGACTTATTTTTTGTTCAACCTCACTTTTCTCTAGCCATCATGGATATGCAGTACTTAGTGACATTTACTGTGATGCTAATTGTCGGTGTTGTCGTGGGTAATTTAACTGCGGGCATGCGCTATCAGGCTCGGATAGCACGCTATCGAGAACAACGTACACGCCATTTATATGAAATGACAAAAGAATTAGGTCAAGCGCTTACTGAACAAGATATTGGCAAAACAGGGTATCATTTCATTAATAATGCCTTTCAAGCAAAAACCTGCTTATTATTGCCAGATGAAGATAACCATTTAGCACCATTATCTTGTGAAGGCTACAGCCCCATGCAAATTGACCAAGCCATAGCTAAATGGAGCTTCGAGAAACGCCAACCTGCTGGCGCAGGTACAGATACACTGCCAAGTGTTCCTTATCAATTACAGCCAATTACTACAGCTGATCAGACACTTGCTGTACTGGCTATTGAACCTAGTAATTTACGTCAGTTGCTGATCCCTGAGCAGCAACGAATGTTACAAACCTTCACTGGGTTAATCGCGAATGCACTTGTACGTTTAAAATTGGCAAAACAGGCGGAATTGGCAAAACTCGATATCGAACGCGAGCAATTACGTAATTCATTACTCGCTGCACTATCCCATGATTTAAAAACGCCACTTACTGTACTATTTGGCCAAGCTGAAATTTTAACTTTAAACCTTAGCGCTGAAAATTCGCCTTATACTGAACAAGTTAACCAAATGCGTCAGCAAATACTCAGTACTTCACGTTTAGTGAATAACTTATTGGATATGGCACGCTTACAATCAGGAAGTATTCAACCTAATTTTGAATGGCAGTCATTACAAGAAATTACCGGTAGTGCAGTAAGGACACTTGATTACACATTATATAGCCACCCTTTGTCTATTGAGATCCCTGCGGATCTATTACTTTACTGTGATGGCAATTTAATTGAGAGAGTACTGATTAATCTACTTGAGAACGCAGTCAAATACAGTGATACTGACACGCCAATGGGAATTAGTGCTAAAATAGAAGATAATCAAGTACATATTGAGGTTTGGGATGCGAGTAATGCGATCCCCGATGGACAAGAAAACATTATTTTTGATAAATTTTCACGGGCACAAAAAGAGTCCGCCATCCCCGGTGTTGGCCTTGGCTTAGCCATCTGTCGAGCTATTATTCAATTACATGATGGGCAAATTTGGGCTGAAAATAATAAAAAAGGTGGAGCCAGCTTCCACTTTGTTTTACCTTTTAAATCATTACCTGATATTGAAGAGATAACTAACTATTGTGAACCCCCATCAAATACTGATCATTGAAGATGAAAAAGAAATTCGTCGTTTTGTCCGATTAGCATTGGAGGGGGAAGGCTTGAAAGTTTTTGAGGCTGAAACTTGTCATCGAGGCCTCATTGAAGCAGGGACTCGTCAGCCTGATCTATTAATACTGGATCTGGGTTTACCTGACGGTGATGGGTTAGATCTGATCCGTGATTTACGCCAATGGAGCAGCATTCCAATTATCGTATTATCCGCACGTGAAGAAGAATCACAAAAAGTTGCAGCATTAGATGCGGGAGCTGATGACTACCTGACCAAACCTTTTGGCATTAGTGAATTACTGGCTAGAGTCCGTGTAGCCTTACGGCGCTTTGGTAAAGTCACTCAAGAAAGCTCAGTATTTCAATTTGGTGATATCAGTATTGATTTTATTAATCGGATCGTCAGCAAACAAAATGAAGAACTGCACCTAACACCAATCGAGTTTCGCTTACTCAGTGAGCTAGTCGCCAACAGTGGCAAAGTGCTCACTCAACGCCACCTGCTACTACAAGTTTGGGGGCCCAGTTATGTTGAGCATAATCATTACCTACGCATCTATATGGGCCATTTACGGCAAAAGCTGGAAAATGATCCTGCCCGCCCTATCCATTTACTCACCGAAACTGGGATTGGCTATCGCTTTATGCCCTAGTGAATATTTACACAATGCTTAAAAGCTATTTCATAAGCAGCTCAATTATCTTATAGCCATAAAAAAATCTTAGCATCAACTAAGGCACTAAGATTTTATCTGTCGCCTTGAAGCCATTAGCCATCACAGCATTTCCTCTAAATAATTCGTACCACATCTAGGCGACCAGCAAAGATAGTCGAGAAGCATAGATAACGCGATTAAATTAGCAGACATAAAAAAATCTTAGCATCAACTAAGACACTAAGATTTTATCTGTCGCCTTGAAGCCATTAGCCATCACAGTATTTCCTCTAAATAACTCGTACCACATTTAGGCGGCCAGCAAAGATAGTCGAGAAGCATAGATAACGCGATTAAATTAGCAGACATAAAAAAATCTTAGCATCAACTAAGACACTAAGATTTTATCTGTCGCCTTGAAGCTATTAGCTATCACAGCATTTCCTCTAAATAATTCGTACCACATCTAGGCGGCCAGCAAAGATAGTCGAGAAGCATAGATAACGCGATTAAATTAGCAGACATAAAAAAATCTTAGCATCAACTAAGACACTAAGATTTTATCTGTCGCCTTGAAGCTATTAGCCATCACAGTATTTCCTCTAAATAACTCGTACCACATTTAGGCGGCCAGCAAAGATAGTCGAGAAGCATAGATAACGCGATTAAATTAGCAGACATAAAAAAATATTAGCATCAACTAAGACACTAAGATTTTAGCTGACTCCTTGAAGCCATTAGCCATCACAGCATTTCCTCTGAATAATTCGTACCACATTTAGGCGGCCAGTGAAGATAGTCGAGGAGCATAGATAACGCGATTAAATTAGCAGACATAAAAAAATCTTAGCATCACTAAGATCCTAAGATTTTATCTGTCGCCTTGAAGCCATTAGCCATCACAGTATTTCCTCTAAATAATTCGTACCACATCTAGGCGGCCAGCAAAGATAGTCGGGGAGCATAGATAACTATGTGACCCGACTAGCTGAGCGCAGCCAACAACGATGTGGTGCGAAGTATGACGAGGAAATTATTGCGCTTCGATCTTAGCCCATGTATCGCGCAACCCTACGGTACGGTTAAACACCAACTTATCAGCACGGCTTAAACGATTATCGGCACAGAAATAGCCTTCACGCTCAAACTGATAGGGTTTATCTGTTGCAGCTTCACGTAAGCTTGGCTCAACAAAACCATGGCGAATAACTAATGACTCAGGGTTGATAACGGAGACAAAATCCTCTTCCGCAGCTGGGTTTGCTACCGTAAACAAGCGATCGTAAAGACGGATTTCAGCAGGTAGAGCATGTGCAGCACTAACCCAATGAATAACCCCTTTGACTTTACGTCCGTCTGCTGGGTCTTTATTCAGTGTTTGTGGGTCATAGGTGCAGTAAATCGTTGTAATGTTACCTTCTGCATCTTTTTCCACACGTTCTGCTTTAATAATGTATGCATTACGCAAGCGAACTTCTTTACCTAATACCAAGCGCTTATATTGACGGTTAGCTTCTTCACGGAAATCAGCACGATCAATATATAATTCATTGCTGAATGGGACTTTGCGTGTGCCCATCTCTGGCTTGTTCGGGTGATTTGGCGCAGTTAAAATCTCTTCGCCAGCAGGCATGTTTTCAATCACTAAACGAACAGGATCAATAACCGCCATTGCACGAGGGGCATTTTCGTTTAAGTCGTCACGGATGCAAGACTCTAACGATGCCATTTCAACGTTGTTATCTTGCTTAGTCACGCCAATACGTAGGCAGAATTCACGGATAGATGCCGCGGTATAACCACGACGACGTAAACCTGAAATAGTAGGCATACGCGGATCATCCCAACCTTCAACCAATTTATCAGTAACCAATTGGTTCAGCTTACGCTTAGACATCACGGTATATTCAAGGTTTAAGCGTGAAAATTCGTACTGGCGAGGGTGGCAATCAATGGTGATATTATCAAGAACCCAGTCATATAAACGACGGTTATCTTGGAACTCCAATGTACACAATGAATGTGTAATACCTTCTAACGCATCAGAAATACAATGCGTGAAATCATACATTGGGTAAATACACCATTTATTACCAGACTGATGGTGCTCGGCAAATTTAATACGATATAAAACCGGATCACGCATCACAATAAAAGGTGACGCCATATCAATTTTTGCACGTAAACAAGCTTTACCTTCTTCAAAGCCACCAGCACGCATTTTTTCAAACAGTGCTAAGTTTTCTTCAATACTACGGTCGCGATATGGGCTGTTTTTACCTGGCTCTTTCAAGGTACCGCGGTATTCACGGATCTGTTCTGCGCTCAGCTCATCAACATAAGCCAATCCTTTATTGATCAACTCAATGGCATATTGATACAAAGTATCGAAATAATCAGAAGAGTAATGAACTTTACCGCTCCATTGGAACCCGAGCCACTGCACATCTTCTTGAATCGAATTAACGTACTCAACGTCTTCTTTAACAGGGTTAGTATCATCAAAACGTAAGTTACACTTGCCTTGATAGTCCTGTGCGATCCCAAAATTCAAGCAAATTGATTTTGCATGGCCAATGTGCAAATAGCCATTTGGTTCAGGTGGAAAACGAGTTTGTACCGAAGTGTGTTTCCCACTCGCCAGATCTTCATCAATGATCTGACGGATAAAATTTGTTGGGCGAGTTTCTGCCTCATTCATTGTCATCATTCCTCAATGCCAAAAGCGCGTAATAGCAAGCTATAGTCTACCATAATCTGTCAGGAAACAACCGTTTGATCTCATATACTCTTCATTCTTCGCGCCACAGCGTTGTTGGCTGCGTTTAGCTAGCCGAGTCACATAGTTATCTATGCTCCTCGACTATCTTCACTGGCCGCCTAGCTGTAACACGAATTATTTAGAGTATACAATCGTTATATTACGCAGCTAATATCACACATAACACGACAAACAATAAAATTGGATAGCTTTGTGCATGACGTTTATCACTTAAATAAGGCATCAATAAACCAGCAAAACGGATCCCTAACCATGAGGTCGCAATTAAAATTAATGCGCCTTTAATATAAATCATGCCAATAAAACCACTACCCAATTCAATATCTTTCGTCAATGCAAAGTAGAGGTAAGTTAGCGTCCCCGTAATCGCCATCGGTAATGTTAACGGATTCGCAAACGCCGCCGCTTGGATCATACTCGCACCACGTCGACGCATTAAAGGAACTGTCATCACACTTCCCCCCACACCAAGAAACGCAGCAACCGCGCCAATCACTACTCCAATAGGTGTATCCGCAAAAATGCCACCTTTAGAAGGTTGGATGCCATTCGAATCGGTTTTCATAAAACCTGGGCGAATGAAACAATCCAAGATAGTGATAATCAAGTAAACAATAAACACCCAGCGGATCCATTCACTTTCCACTGACAGTGCAACAAATGCACCAACAATCCCACCTAATGAAATTGGAATAATAAAAGGACGAATGATTGACCAATTTAAGTTTCCTTTGCGGTAGTGAGCTTGGCTAGATACCGATGCCGAAAAAATCATCACACAAGTTGATGTCGCAACAGCGATTTGCATTGCAACATCATTAGCCTCACTTTGCGGCCCCCACACCAAGCTAATTAAGGCATACAACAAGGGAACCGTAATAAAACCGCCACCAAAACCAAATAAAGCCGTTGTGATCCCAGATAGAAAACCAAAAAGGCACAGTAATACAGTCACAGGTATATCTCCATTTGTTATTGTAATGTTATCTTACCGAGGAGAATAACGGCTGACTTACGCATTCCTGACAAGTTACTTTGAAATTTCGCCAACTTTTCTTAAGATCAAAAAAAGGGAGGCATAAATCGCCTCCCTTCGCTCTGTCAATAATATAATAAGTCTATTGACTATTTCAGCACATTGTAAATGACCGTTTCACCGCCAGTCACATTACCTTCAGCTAAAATTTCAACCCCTGCAAAATCATCAATATTACTGATAATAACTGGGCTGATCATAGATTTTGCATTGGCTTCTAAGAAAGCCAGATCCAGTTTCAGAATAGGTGTACCCGCTTTCACTTCGCTACCTTCTTCCACTAAACGTGCGCAGCCTTCACCTTTCAATGCAACAGTGTCAATACCCATGTGCACAATTAGCTCAATGCCATTGTCTGTTTCTAAACAAAATGCATGGTTAGTTTCGAAAATTTTCACTACCGTACCTGATGCAGGTGCTAATACCTCATCACTGGTTGGCTTGATAGCAATACCATCACCAACAATACGGCTGGAGAATGCTTCATCAGGCACATCATCAAGCGAGAAAACTTCACCACTAACTGGTGCAACTAACGATAGAACCGTTTCACCTTTTGCTTTCGCAGATTCACTCGCTTTCGCTGTTTCAGGTGCAGCTGTTGGTGCTGAGCCTGCAATAGGGCCTTTAGCAATAACATCTTTCATTGCCGCTGCAACTAGTTCAGCACGTGTCCCCACAATAACTTGGACACTTTGCTTGTTCAGGCGAATCACTCCTGACGCACCAAGGCGTTTTGCCATCGCATCGTTGACAATCGCCGCATCTTTTACACCTAAGCGTAAACGAGTGATACATGCGTCGATACCAGTAATATTATCGCTACCACCTACCGCAGCAACATATTGGCGAGCCTCTTTTTGAATTTCGCTGTCTGTGCTATCTACAGGGCTCAAGTTTTCATCATAGCCATCGATGGTTTCATCGCCCGCACTCACTTCACGGCCTGGGGTTAACAGGTTGAATTTACGGATCATGAAACGGAAGATGACGTAGTAAATACAGAAGAAGACTAAACCTTGAACAATCAGCATCCACCAATTTAATGCCAGTGGGTTACGTGATTGCAACAGCATATCGACTAAACCAGCACTGAAGCCGAAGCCCGAAATCCATTCCATTGACGCTGCAATAAATACTGAAATACCCGTTAACAGAGCATGCATAACATACAGTACAGGAGCCACAAACATGAATGAGAATTCGAGCGGTTCAGTAATACCTGTAAAGAATGCAGCGAAAGCACCAGCAAGCATAATACCTGCAACTTTTGCTTTATTTTCAGGACGTGCACAGTGGTAAATAGCTAACGCCGCGCCCGGTAAACCAAACATCATAATTGGGAAGAAGCCTGCTTGGTAACGACCTGTAATACCAGGAATTGCCAAACCTTCTTCAATTGATTTAGCACCACCAAGGAAGTTAGGAATATCGTTAATACCTGCAACGTCAAACCAGAACACAGAGTTCAGAGCGTGGTGCAGACCAACAGGAATTAATAAACGGTTAAAGAAGGCATAAATACCTGCCCCTACTGAACCTAAATCTTTAATACTTTCACCAAATGAAACTAATCCATTATAAACTAATGGCCATACATACATCAGGATGAATGCAAGGAAAATCATTAGGAAAGAGGTTAGGATCGGCACAAGTCGACGACCACTGAAAAAGGACAGTGCTTTAGGTAGTTCAACACCACTATAACGGTTATACAGTTCAGCAGAGAGTACACCAACAAGGATACCCACAAACTGGTTATTAATTTTGTTAAATGCCGCAGGAACACTTTCTAGCGGGACATTCATGATCATCGAATAAGACGCTGGTGAACACAGTGTTGTGACAACAAGAAAACCGACAAAACCGGTCAGCGCAGCAGCACCATCTTTATCTTTTGACATTCCATAGGCAACACCGATAGCAAACAGCACAGACATATTATCAATAATTGCTGCACCTGATTTGATCAGTAAAGCCGCGATTGCACTATTGGCGCCCCAACCATCTGGATCTATCCAATAACCAATCCCCATAAGGATTGCGGCGGCAGGCAGTACTGCCACAGGCACCATCAGTGCCCTACCGATCCGCTGTAAGTAGCTAAGAATATTCACAAACTCCCCCTTTATAGCCCAGTTATTGCCCCATTTACGGGATCTTATAGTTCATACACCATAATAATAATTTAGGTGATTGAGCATAGCAATTTCATAGTCTAGATTAATTTTTTCGCGATACAAAATAAATAGGTGTGATTTGTGATAAATGTCAATGATAACTTTAGTAAGGAGGCTAAATTAGTGGCTATTATTGAAAACTTATTTTATGATTAAAAATAACTTATCTACTGGATTTCGATGTACCACTAATGGAGAATCGGTACGCCCTAAAATAACCTATAGTTAATGAAAAATATTAGGAAACATGGGCCATTCTCGAAATAGTAAAGTCACAGGCTAAGATCACTTGTTTGTAATAAAGCCATGTCACCTTTGCTAGCTGAGTGAAGAAAAATTTTATATTTCACAGAATTAACAGACTTTCACTAGAGGTAAAGTATCATGAGGCTCCTCCCGCTAAAAAATGCTCAAGACGTTGGGATCTGGTCTGCTCAATACATTGCAGACAAAATCAATGCGTTCAACCCTACAGCAGAACGCCCTTTCGTTTTAGGCTTACCAACAGGCGGCACACCGCTGGCAACCTATAAAGCACTGATTGCATTGTATCAAGCAGGTAAAGTCAGCTTTAAACACGTTGTCACTTTTAATATGGATGAATATGTAGGCATCCCAGAAGACCATCCGCAAAGCTACCACACTTTTATGCATGATAATTTCTTCAATCATGTGGATATTCAAAAAGAAAACATCAACCTACTAAATGGTAACGCGCCAGATGTTGATGCAGAATGCCAGCGCTATGAAGACAAAATCAAGTCTTACGGCAAGATCAATCTGTTCATGGGTGGCGTAGGCAACGATGGACACATTGCGTTTAACGAACCGGGTTCATCATTAAGTTCACGTACTCGAATTAAAACCCTAACACCAGAAACTCGTATCGCTAACTCACGCTTTTTCAATAACGATGTTAATCAAGTGCCTAAGTTTGCACTGACGGTTGGCGTTGCCACCTTGATGGACGCTGAAGAGTTAATGGTATTAGCCACTGGCGCAAATAAATCAAATGCAGTTCAAGCCGCAGTTGAAGGCTCTGTTAACCATTTATGGACGATAAGTTGTGTACAGATGCACCAAAAAGCACTGATTGTCTGTGATGAGCCTGCAACACTTGAATTAAAAGTAAAAACACTTAAATATTTCACTCAGTTAGAATCTGACATTATCGAAAAATTTAACCAGTAATCATTCGATCACCCGACTTGTGAGAGCAAGTCGGTGACCCAATGTTTTACCTCTCCAGAAGTCAGGAGCCAAAGACTATGTATGCATTAACTCATTGTATTATTTATACAGGCCATGAAAGATTAGATAACCATGCAATCATTATTGACGGTACACTAATTAAAGATATCTGCCCTTTAGCAGACCTTCCTGCTGATATCGAACAGCACGATTTACAAGGGGCTATCCTTTCTCCCGGCTTTATTGATCTGCAAGTCAATGGCTGTGGTGGCGTCCAATTCAATGACAACAAAGAAAACGTGACATTGGAACATCTGGAGATAATGCAAAAAGCCAACGAACGTACTGGCTGTACTAGCTATCTACCAACACTGATTACCTGCTCAGATGAATTAATGAAGCATGGTGTTGAAGTGATGAGTGAATATCTAAAAACTCATCGTAACCAAGCACTTGGCCTACATTTAGAAGGCCCTTATATCAACATCATTAAAAAAGGGACTCATAACCCTGAATTTATCCGTAAACCTTCAGCTGAAATGATCGATTATTTAGCTGCCCATGCGGATGCCATCACTAAAGTGACATTAGCACCAGAAATGGTCGATGAATCCTATATCCGCCAGTTAACAAATGCAGGTATTGTGGTTTCAGCTGGCCACTCGAATTCCACTTATGAAGAAGCACGCCTTGGCTTTAAAGCAGGCATTCGCTTCTCTACCCATTTATTTAATGCCATGCCTTATATCTCTGGCAGAGGTCCTGGGTTGGTTGGTGCTATTTACGATACTCCAGAAGTGTATGCCGGTATCATCGCAGACGGACTTCATGTGCAATGGGCAAATATTCGTAACAGTAAACACTTGAAAGGTGATAAATTAGTTTTAGTTACGGACGCTACAGCGCCTGCTGGAATTGATCCTCAAACTGGTGAAATGGATCATTTTATCTTTGCAGGCAAAACCATATACTACCGTGATGGATTGTGTGTTGATGAGAACGGAACGCTCAGCGGATCATCACTAACAATGATTGAAGCAGTTAAAAATACGGTAGAGCATGTCGGTATCGCTCTAGATGAAACATTAAGGATGGCGACGTTATATCCGGCAAGGGCAATCGGCGTTGAATCTCAGTTGGGTTCGATCGCACCGGGTAAAGTTGCAAACTTGACTGCGTTTAACCACGACTTCCAAATCCTCTCAACTTACGTCAACGGCGAGGAAGTCTACAAAAAATGAGTATATAGCTGATGAACCATAGTCATTCATTAAAGCAAATTGGTAATATTGATCTGGTAAAACAACTCAACAGTGCGGTGGTATATAGCCTAATTGACCAACAAGGCCCAATATCTCGTATTCAGATAGCAGAACAGAGCCAACTTGCGCCTGCAAGTGTGACTAAAATAACTCGTCAGCTACTCGAACGTGGCTTAATCAAAGAAGTTGATCAGCAGGCCTCCACTGGAGGCCGGCGTGCAATATCGATTGTTTCAGAACATAAAAACTTTCATACCATAGGTGTTCGTTTAGGACGTTATGATGCCACCGTTGCACTGTATGACCTCAGTGGCAAACAACTCATTGATGCCCACTATCCTATCTCAGAACCATCCCAGCAAGCTGTCGAACAAAAGCTGATCGAAGCCATTGAAGATTTTATCGCCCTTAATCAGCGCCGCATAAAAGAACTTATCGCCATTTCTGTGATTTTACCGGGTCTAGTCAATCCACATAATGGTATCGTTCACTATATGCCACATATTAAAGTGGATAATTGGCACCTTATCGATAATCTACAAGCCCATTTTAAAATTACCTGTTATGTAGGGCATGATATTCGCAGTTTAGCACTCGCAGAGAGCTACTTTGGCGCGACAAAGGATTGCGAAGACTCACTACTAGTGCGAATTCACAGAGGGACAGGGGCTGGATTAGTTATCAATAATGAAATCCTATTAAACCATCGAGGTAATCTTGGTGAAATTGGCCATATTCAAGTCGATCCTCTTGGGGATTTATGCCATTGTGGTAACTTCGGTTGCCTAGAAACCATTGCATCAAATCAAGCTATTGAAAACCGCGTTAAACAACGCTTAGAGCAAGGCTTTAGTAGCTCACTGACCCTTGAACAATGTTCTATCCAACATATTTGCCAAGCGGCCAATAAAAATGACCCGCTCGCGACTGAAGTGATCCAGCATGTGGGTCGCCAAATTGGTAAAGCAATCGCTATTTCCATCAACTTATTTAATCCAGAAAAAGTCGTGATTGCAGGGGATATTACAGAAGCAGCGCAAATACTTCTCCCTGCCATTCAAAGCTGCATTGATACCCAAGCATTGAAAGGCTTTCGTGAAAATCTCCCCGTAGTGACATCTCAGCTGGTACATAATTCAGCAATTGGTGCTTTTGCGCTCACAAAACGAGCGATGCTTAACGGTGAGTTATTACAAAAATTGTTCGATAATTAATCCAATTTGAGCTTAAAAACCGAGTTATTCAGCTCGGTTTTTTGCTGTTATTTCGCGAATCTAAATCACCATTTCAAGCAATAAAAACAATCAATCTGCGGTAATAGCTCACAGTTTTTTGGATTAGCGACTTGTTTTTTGCTGACTTTATCGACAAAATGATTATTCATCAAACAAACGGACGCATTTTCACAAAAATAGTGAAAAAAGCTGTTGACTGTCTCAGCGGTAATTAGCATAATGCGCCCCGCAACGCCGACGAAGGTAATGCAAAAAGATGGCTATGTAGCTCAGCTGGTTAGAGCACAACACTCATAATGTTGGGGTCACAGGTTCGAATCCCGTCATAGCCACCATATTTGCGGGAGTGGCGAAATTGGTAGACGCACCAGATTTAGGTTCTGGCGCCGCAAGGTGTGCAAGTTCAAGTCTTGTCTCCCGCACCATTTTCCTTCTCGGTTAAGAATTTAAGATTGGGGTATCGCCAAGCGGTAAGGCACCAGGTTTTGATCCTGGCATTCCCAGGTTCGAATCCTGGTACCCCAGCCATCTTAAATTAAACAAATTTAGAGACACCCTCGGATGGGGTATCGCCAAGCGGTAAGGCACCAGGTTTTGATCCTGGCATTCCCAGGTTCGAATCCTGGTACCCCAGCCATCTTTCCTCTCCTAGGGTTGTCGAAAAAAATCCCATACAGTGATTTTCAAGAAAGCAGTTTTACTGTATAAGGCTATGTAGCTCAGCTGGTTAGAGCACAACACTCATAATGTTGGGGTCACAGGTTCGAATCCCGTCATAGCCACCATAGTATTTGCGGGAGTGGCGAAATTGGTAGACGCACCAGATTTAGGTTCTGGCGCCGCAAGGTGTGCAAGTTCAAGTCTTGTCTCCCGCACCATTTATCCTTCTGGGTAGAAAAATTTGTCAATTGGGGTATCGCCAAGCGGTAAGGCACCAGGTTTTGATCCTGGCATTCCCAGGTTCGAATCCTGGTACCCCAGCCATCTTCTTATATGCCTGTTTCAATAACAGCCATAAACAAAAAAACCATCCTTCAAAAAGGGTGGTTTTTTTGTTTATGATTCAATGAAAAATCAAGCCAAAACAGCACTTTTCTTTATTTCACTTTAATAATTAAGTTCCTCTGTAATTTTCATCAGCTAACTATCAAATAATGCCTAGATTAGGATCATTTTTACCTATCATTGTGATAGCTAATACCTTGACTAAACAGGATTTTACAAACACTTAAGTGTTAAAAACAAACAAGTCGAACAATATTTTTACTTTTAAGTATTTTCTGTATCAATTATGTGACTTTAGTCATTTTTTAATAACGATCAATAGTGGTAATCTTCGCCTAGATTTTGGTTATATCCGATCATGGCTTTCAGGGATCATCTGCCTTCCGCCATGAATCAAACATTATCCAACCCATCATCTCTAATAAAAAAGTTCTCAAACCTAATAATTATAAATTGCAGTGATGCAATGTTCTTACAGAGAAAACTTATGCAAAACATAATTAAACAACCACTTTATAAGATCCTATACGTACAGGTTATCGTTGCTATCGTGCTTGGTATCGCACTTGGCCACTTTTTTCCTGATATAGGTGAATCATTAAAACCACTAGGTGATGCATTCATCAAAATCGTCAAAATGATTATTGCCCCCGTTATTTTCTTAACTGTTGTAACGGGTATCTCAGGTATGAGCAATATGAAGGCAGTAGGCAGTGTTGCAGGAAAAGCAATGCTCTACTTTATTACGTTCTCAACGGTTGCACTGATTATTGGTCTTATCGTCGCCAATGTGATTCGTCCAGGAGATGGTTTAAATATTGATCCTGCAACTCTAGATAGCAGTAAGGTTGCAGGTTATGTCGCAAAAGCTCACGAATCATCCATCGTTGGCTTCCTAATGAACATTATCCCTGACACAGTAATTAGCCCTCTTGTTAACGGTAATATCCTTCAGGTGCTATTTATAGCGGTTATTTTTGGCCTTGCATTAGCTGCAACAGGCAAACATGGCGAGCCTATCGTCAAACTACTGCAAAATTTCTCTGAACCTGTATTTAAAATGGTTGCAATGCTAATGAAACTTGCCCCTATCGGTGCATTCGGAGCAATGGCATTTACTATTGGTAAATACGGTATCTCATCAATCGGCAACTTGATGATGCTGATACTGACATTCTATATCACAGCCCTTCTTTTCGTTTTACTCGTGTTAGGCGCCGTAGCTAAATATAATGGCTTCTCAATTATTCAACTTATCAAATACATTAAAGATGAACTGTGGTTAGTGCTCGGAACATCGTCATCAGAAGCTGCATTACCTAGCTTAATGAGAAAAATGGAGCATGCTGGATGTGAAAAATCTGTCGTAGGGCTAGTTATCCCAACGGGTTACTCATTTAACCTCGATGGCACCAATATTTATATGACCATGGCTGCGCTGTTTATTGCACAGGCAACGAATATTGAGCTAACCATTTGGGAACAAATATCGCTGTTATTAGTTGCCATGATCAGTTCTAAAGGCGCTGCTGGTGTTACTGGTGCAGGCTTTATTACTTTAGCTGCAACACTGATGGTTGTTCCAAGTATCCCTGTTGCGGGTATGGCCCTGATCTTGGGTATTGACCGCTTTATGTCTGAATGCCGCGCCTTAACCAACTTAGTTGGTAACGCATGTGCTTGTATTGTTGTTGCTCGTTGGGAAAAAGAATTAGATACCGAAAAACTCGCAGCAGCATTCGCCGAAAAAGGTGAAAGCATAGATGCAATTATCACTGAAGAAAATTTTGATCTGCCCGCTCATCATGCAGAAATTACTGATGTAGCAAAAGATAAATAGCTATAATTAATAAAAGGCCGCTGACCATCTAAAGTGAGCTCCAATAGTTGAACACTTTTGGTTAAGCGGCTAGTAAGGCCTGATTTCGATACTAAATCGGAATCAGGTTTTTTGTTATTTTGAGTTCGCTCGTAACATTGATTGATATCACATCACCCAATATCAAAGCCCTAAAGCATATTTCAGAGCCAATTTCTTCGCTTCACCAGCACGTTGAGCAGCCATTAACCCTAAGTTTCTTAACATCTTCAACCCCGGTAACTGTTCACTAAATGCCATATAAAATACATCCATACCCGCCTGCATGACTAAATTATCAGGCAAACGTCGGCGCTGATAACGTTTAAGTACCTCTAGTGAATGCCAAGCTCCTAGATACTCCTTTGCATGGGTAACGACTTTAAGTAAGCTGTCTACATCTCTATAACCTAAATTCACTCCCTGCCCCGCTAAAGGATTGATGGTGTGCGCCGCATCCCCTACTAGTGCTAGCCCGTCAATCACATAGCGATTAGCATGATGACGAGTCAGAGGAAAAGCACCACATGCGACCGCGTTGACCGCCCCTAAACGCTCAGGAAAAGCCTCTGTAATCGCCTCAGTCAACTGTTCCATTGACATTGATTGTAGACGGCGAATTTTTGCTGGACTGTCATACCAAACCAATGAGGCCCAATTATCATAAAGAGGCAAAAATGCTCTAGGCCCTGACGGAAAAAATTGCTGCCATGTTTTATCTTGTTGGGGTTCATCTGTTTGAATAGTGATTAACATACAAGATTGCCGATATTGCCAACCACGGCTCCCAATGCCTGCTAACTTACGCACTTGAGAATTTGCGCCATCGGCACCTATCACTAATTTAGTTTGTAGTTCACGACCATCATCCAGTGAAACAATCCACTCTTTTTGACTATTTGACTGATAAAGATGAGTGAGCTGAGCAGGACAAATACGCTCTAGATTTTTGTATTTTTGACACTCTTGCCATAATGCCAACTGCAAGACACGGTTTTCGACCATAAAACCGAGTTCTGGTAAACCTAAATCATCTGCATCGAACAGCACGTTACTTCCCTGCTCTTCCCATGTTTCAAGCTGCCGATAAGGCGCACTGCGCATTGCTTCAACATGCTGCCAAGCACCTAATTGTTTAAGTAGGTCTACAGATGAACGACTAATGGCTGAAATACGAACATCGGGAGCACTATTCGCATCAAATGCTGTTGGTTCTGCTTTTTCTAGCAATGCAACTCGCATGCCTTCTTGAGCAAACCCTAATGCTGCCGCTGCGCCAGTCATTCCAGCCCCAACCACGACAACATCATAATTTTCTGTTAGTTTATTCATTACATTAGCTACTATTAACTGTTTGATTTACGTAGTGTACCGAAAAATTGTTACGCTAGCAGGGAATATCTCAACCTGAGACTCTGGTCACTGATGCTTCAATTGAATACAATACAGGTTAATCTTTAAAATAATGGGCGATAGTCTGTCTTTGAGGCCGCGTACCACATAGCCTATTCATCTCTAATTTAGGTTATTTTGACATTTTTCATATCATAGAGTGATGTTTGTGATCAAAAATGCGTGCGCCTTCCCAAAACAAGATAAGACTTTGGATTTATGCACAGCATACTTCGAGCTGCTACGCACAATATAATAGTTTGAATTATAGCGGGTATATGCTTTAAATAATTCAATGTACAGTTAGGCGACAAGTGAATGAGTCGCTAGGAGCATACATCAGTATGTGACTGGTGCGAATGAACGTAGTCAACGACGCTGCAATTTGAAGTATGACGAGTATACAACGCGTTTCGAAGTCCATTATACTAAGCCACTTCGAAAACACCGGATATAGACATGTCGACGAATAAAAAGTTATACATTAAAACTTGGGGCTGCCAGATGAATGAGTATGACTCATCTAAAATGGCATCATTGTTAGAAAGCACCCATGGCTATCAGATCACTGAAATTCCAGAAGAAGCTGACGTGCTCCTCCTGAATACTTGTTCAATCCGTGAAAAGGCTCAGGAAAAAGTTTTCCATCAACTTGGCCGTTGGAAATTTTTCAAAGATAACAATCCCGATATTATTATCGGTGTTGGTGGCTGTGTGGCGTCTCAAGAAGGCGATTTTATTCGCCAACGCGCACCAAGTGTCGATATTGTCTTCGGCCCACAAACCTTGCATCGTCTACCTGAAATGATTAATCAGGTAAAAGGTACACGCAGTCCAGTCATTGACATCAGTTTTCCCGAAATTGAAAAGTTTGACCGCTTGCCAGAGCCAAGAGCTGAAGGCCCAACCGCTTTCGTTTCCATTATGGAAGGCTGTAATAAATACTGTACATTCTGCGTTGTTCCTTATACTCGCGGTGAAGAAGTTAGCCGTCCATGCGATGACATCCTCTTTGAAATTGCCCAATTGGCAGCTCAAGGGGTGCGTGAAGTTAACCTACTGGGGCAAAACGTAAATGCCTACCGTGGTGCAACCTTTGATGGCGACATTTGCTCATTTGCAGAATTGATACGTCTCGTCGCTGCTATCGATGGCATCGATAGAGTGCGCTTCACGACAAGTCATCCAATTGAGTTTACTGATGATATTATTGAAGTGTATGAAGATACGCCTGAGTTAGTCAGCTACTTACATTTACCTGTACAGAGTGGCTCTGACCGTATTTTAACACTGATGAAACGCGCTCATACCGCACTTGAATACAAGGCGATTATTCGTAAATTACGTAAGGCTCGCCCTGAAATTCTAATTAGCTCTGATTTCATCGTTGGCTTCCCTGGTGAAACCAATGAAGATTTCGAAAATACCATGAAGCTAATTGCCGATGTTAATTTTGATATGAGCTTTAGTTTTGTCTATTCCGCTCGCCCAGGTACACCAGCCGCTGATCTACCTGATGATGTTAGCGAAGAAGAGAAAAAACAGCGCCTTTATCTGCTACAGCAACGCATTAACCAACAAGCAATGAGCTTTAGCCGTGCTATGTTAGGTACAGTACAACGAATTTTAGTTGAAGGCCCTTCACGTAAAAACGTTATGGAGCTTTCTGGACGTACCGAAAATAACCGTGTTGTGAACTTTGAAGGTTCACCAGATATGATTGGTAAGTTTGTCGACGTTGAGATTGTTGATGTTTATGCCAACTCTCTACGCGGTAAAGTGATCCGCACCGAAGACCAAATGGGCTTACGCGTTAACGAATCACCAGCTTCCGTCATTGCACGTACACGTAAAGAAGATGAGCTTGGCGTTGGTCGTTACCAACCTTAACGATAGGATACTCAGTGACCGATAAAAAACCGTTGCAAATCGCAACACAAGAGATCTTTCTAGAGCCCGCAGATAACCAACGCTTAATGAGCCTTTGCGGGCCATTCGATGACAATATCAAGCAGCTTGAGCGTCGCCTTGCGATTGAAATTAATCGCCGTGATAACCGCTTTAAGCTTTCAGGTAAGCCTCTTAATATCCAAGCTGCCAGTAAAATTTTACGTCAGCTGTATGTTGAAACGGCACCGATACGTGGCGTTATCCCAGATGTTGACCCTGAACATATTCATTTAGCGATATCAGAAAGTCGTGTGCTGGAACAAGCGGCGGACAGTATTCCTGATTATGGCAAAGCCGTTAATATTAAAACCAAACGTGGTGTCATCAAGCCTCGCACACCTAATCAGGCACAATATATTGCGAATATCTTGGATCATGATATTACGTTTGGTATCGGCCCAGCAGGTACAGGAAAAACTTACTTAGCGGTTGCCGCTGCCGTTGATGCACTTGAGCGCCAAGAAGTACGCCGAATTCTGTTAACGCGTCCAGCTGTTGAAGCAGGTGAAAAACTCGGTTTTTTACCCGGTGATCTCAGCCAGAAAGTTGACCCTTATCTGCGCCCATTATATGACGCACTGTTTGAAATGCTGGGTTTTGAAAAAGTCGAAAAACTGATTGAACGTAATGTTATTGAAGTCGCGCCATTAGCTTATATGCGTGGTCGTACACTCAATGATGCTTTTATCATCTTAGATGAAAGCCAAAACACCACTATAGAACAGATGAAAATGTTCCTAACCCGTATAGGCTTTAACTCAAAAGCCGTTGTTACAGGGGACATTACACAGGTCGATTTACCTCGCGGTAATAAATCGGGATTACGTCATGCTATTGAAGTCCTTTCCGACGTTGATGACCTCAGCTTTAATTTCTTCCACAGCGAAGACGTTGTCCGTCACCCTGTGGTGGCTAAAGTAGTTATTGCCTATGAAAAATGGGAAGAACAAGACAACAAACGCCGTCAGCAACTCAGGGAAGAACGCGAGCAACAAAAAGAGTTAGAAAAGCAGGAACATAATTAAATGAGTGAAGTGATCCTCGATTTACAAATTGCGAGTGAAGAAACCGCGGGCTTGCCTAGCGAAGCGCTGTTTCAACGCTGGTTAGAAGCGGTGCTATCTAAATTTCAACCACAAAGCGAGGTAACTATCCGTGTGGTTGATGAAGCAGAAAGCCACCATTTAAACCTGACATATCGAGGAAAAGATAAACCAACAAATGTGTTATCTTTTCCCTTTGAAGCACCTCCGGAAGTTGAATTGCCACTACTGGGTGACTTAATAATCTGTCGTCAAGTGGTTGAGCAAGAAGCTCTGGAACAGCAAAAAACCGCAGAAGAGCACTGGGCACACATGGTTGTACATGGTTGCCTACATCTTCTTGGCTATGATCATATTGAAGATGATGAAGCCGAAGAAATGGAAGGATTAGAAACAGAAATTTTAGCCGAATTGGGCTATGCTGATCCTTACCTTGCAGAAAAATAATGACCCACAGTCTATTTTTATGCTAAATATTATCTAAGTAATAAAAGGGTTGTGTATTTTTGGAATATGCATGGTGATGAAAGCCAATACTGGTAATCCACCATACGATAGCCGCAACCTTAACTAACCTATAATTTGAGGAATTTTTAATAAAACGCCATGAGCGACGATAACTCTTCAAGTAGTGACAACCCTGGTCCTAAGAAAGGGTTCTTTGCACTCTTAAACCACCTCTTTCACGGTGAACCTAAAAACCGTGATGATTTGGTCGAACTGATCCGTGATTCGCAACAAAACGACCTGATCGATCCCGACACCCGCGATATGCTTGAAGGTGTTATGGATATTGCCGATCAGCGAGTACGTGACATCATGATCCCACGTTCTCAGATCGTAACCTTAAAACGCAACCAAACCTTAGATGAGTGTCTTGACGTTATTATTGATTCTGCACACTCTCGTTTTCCTGTTATCAGTGAAGACAAAGATCATATTGAAGGTTTGCTGATGGCAAAAGATTTATTGCCATTTATGCGTACTGATGCAGAACCATTCAGCATTGATAAGGTGTTGCGCCAAGCGGTTGTTGTTCCTGAAAGTAAGCGCGTTGATCGGCTCTTAAAAGAGTTCCGTTCTCTGCGTTATCATATGGCAATCGTCATTGATGAATTTGGTGGTGTTTCAGGTTTAGTTACCATTGAAGATATTTTAGAGCTTATTGTTGGTGAAATTGAAGATGAATACGACGATGAGGACGATGTTGATATTCGTCAACTTAGTCAACATTCATACTCAGTGAGAGCGTTAACCCAAATTGAAGACTTCAATGATGCATTTGGCACTAGTTTCAGTGATGAAGAAGTTGATACCGTTGGCGGCCTTGTTATGCAAGCCTTCGGTCACTTACCTTCACGGGGCGAGGTTATCACCATTGATGGCTATCAATTCAAAGTTGCCATGGCTGATAGTCGTCGGATTATCTTACTACATGTAAAAATCCCTGATGACGCACCGGTACCAACCTTAGACGAAGAAAAAAGTTAATGAGCTTAACGTCATTTCATCAAAGTCAGTGGCTTAGGCTGCTACTGGCTTTAATTTTTGGAGCCAGTGGTACACTGGCTTTTTCGCCTTTTGACTTCTGGCCAGCCGCACTTCTTTCCATTCTATTCCTACAATTACTCACATTACAGCGCCCACCAAAGCAGTCTTTCTCGATTGCTTTTGCATGGGGCTTTGGCCTGTTTGGTAGTGGTGTCAATTGGGTCTATGTGAGTATTGCTGATTTTGGTGGCATGCCAGAAATCGTTAATGTGTTATTAGTCATATTACTTGCAGCCTATCTCTCTCTTTACACAGGCTTATTTGGCTATTTACTTAGCAAATTTTTCCCTAATGCCACCATATGGCGTTTAGTATTTGCTGCACCTGCGATATGGCAAATTACTGAGTTTTTACGTGGTTGGGTTCTCACTGGATTCCCATGGCTGCAATTCGGCTACAGCCAAATTGATGGTCCATTAAAGGGTCTAGCGCCAATTTTTGGCGTCGAGATGATGACACTAATCTTATTCAGTATTAGTGGATTGATTGTTTTAGCGCTTGTACGCCGCAGCGTTATACCCTTTATTACTGCCGCTATTCTTTTGTTTGCACCTTTATTACTCAAAAGTCTTCAATGGTATACCCCACTAGGATCTAAAACCACAGAAGTTGCCTTAGTTCAAGGAAACATCCCTCAATCAATGAAGTGGGAAGCTAGCCATTTACAGCAAATTAAAGATACCTATATTAAATTATCGAGTCCCTACATTGGTAAAGCGTCTTTAATTGTTTGGCCTGAGTCCGCGGTACCTTCTGTTGAACTCGATAACCAAGCTTGGCTGAAATCGTTAGATACAGTCTTAGCAGAATCCAATACTAAGCTAATTACAGGTATTGTCGATGCTAAGCCTATTGATGGCAATTATACGTATTACAATACAATCATTGTATTAGGTGATGATAAACCGTACCTCTATCCATCAAAAAATCGTTATAACAAGCACCATTTAGTTCCTTTTGGGGAATTCGTTCCACTAGAAGATATCTTACGTCCTATCGCGCCATTCTTTAATTTACCAATGTCAGGATTTAGCCGTGGTGACTATCAACAGGCTCAATTAGCTGTTGGCAATCTTCATTTAACCGCTGCAATTTGCTATGAAATTATTCTAGGCACTCAGGTTCGCGATAATTTCAAACCTGATAGTGATTATTTATTAACCATTTCTAATGATGCATGGTTTGGTAAATCTATTGGTCCATGGCAGCATTTCCAAATGGCTAGGATGAGGGCGCTAGAGCTCGGACGTCCGCTACTCCGCGCTACCAATAATGGCGTTACTGCTATTATTCGTGCTGATGGAACCGTTCAAGCTGAATTACCTCAATTCACTGCGGCAACTTTATCAGCCTCTATCACTCCGACGACTGGTTTAACCCCCTATGCACGTTGGAGTCATTGGCCAATGTGGGGAACCGTTGTGCTATTTGGGCTATTAGCGCTATTCTTTGGCCGCCGTAAAAAAATTAGCTAATTCTAAGCTCCCTATAACATTAGGGAGCTATTTAGCTGATAAGTAAGTTAGCCAATAAGCTGTCCTTGTGTTTTTGCAATTCCTATTGATGCAATACATCCCGCATTAAAGCGAATAAAATCATCTTCAATACCATCAGAAAAAATCACACCATTTTCAGGCATTAAAGATTCAAGTTGTAACGGCAATTGTTCATCAATAGTCCCAAAAACTAATTTAACGCCAGTTGTGTTACTCGGAAATGGTTCACGAACGGTAAATTGTAATAGTCTATCTCCCCACGCAAATCCTTTTGTTAATGGATGATCATTCGTTCCCATAATTGCTTTAGCCCCTGCTAGAATCGATTGAAACCACCCTGTAGAGCCTAGTCCAGTTGAAACAATGATCCCTGAAGAAGATTGAAACTCTTGCTCACCGTTCCATTTCATAATATAACGCGCTGATGTATGACTTTTAGGACCAATAAATAAATCATTAACCGCTAACAATGATTGCCCATCATTCGTTGTTGCTTGAGCAAAAGTCACGGATTTACTGGGCATTTTGTCTTGAAGTGTACTCAATACGACATCATGTAACTGCCCAATTTCAAAAGGTAGTAACTTACCGTCCCAACGAGCTGGATCTGGGTTAATTGCAATCACAGGTTGCCCATTTAAATACTTTAACGTATTTGCGACCAAGCCATCTTGTCCAATCACGATCACAATATCACGCTGTGAAAATTGATAACTAGGTAATAATAAACGCTCTAATAATTGAAATCTTCCTAGTGATTTAAGAATAGATTCCGCTTGTACTAACTGTTTTTGATAATGATCATGCTCCTGAAGATAATCATTCACTTCTACGTTATTATGTTCCAAATAAAATTTAGCTTGCGGCCAAGTATTAAAGCGTTCAATCAGTTCTTGTAAACGAGTTTTACGCATAATTAATACAAAGCGAATATCATCTAGCCCTTTCATGCTTTAGTCCCTTTTTTGAACATTTGGCTAAAAAGATCAGGAGAAATATTCAATTCACCTATTTTGCCTGCATTCTGTGACAGTGATTCAAACGCCATAGCCATTAACTGCTCCGGTGACATTTTAGCTAAAGCCATCGCTTTTAAGTTTTCAACAGGTAACTCACGGTAAGCTTTCATTTTTGCTTCAATGGCATATGCATCAGCATCTGATTGCGTTTTTTGGTTTTCAACGCTTAATGTTACTAGTTCATGACGTTTTGCTTCCGCATTAACTTGAGCCGTAAGCCTTTCCTGTTCTATTTCAGCCTGTTCGCGCAATAGGGTGCGTTCATTTTCCAAACGAGCTTCTTCAATTTGTTGTTGCTTATTTTGTACTGATAAATCGGTTTCTAATTCAGCTTCTTTAATCATACGCTCTTGTTCCACAGAGAATTTTCGTCTCGCATAGATGGCATCGTCAGCTTCTTTTAATATTGATTCTCTGGCTTCGGCTTCAAGCGCTTTTAATGTTTCTGGAGAAGGTGTAATCGCAGAGATTGAAACATCAAGGATATCAATTCCTAATGTTTGTAATGCCGAATGTATGGCTAACTGCTCTGTCACTTTTGCCACTAATGCTTGGCTCATTAATAGTGCATTACGCATTGAACTAGACTGTATTTGAGCTTGGATCAGTGTTTGTGCACTGCGAACGACCCTATCACTGAGTTTTAATGGATCCTCAGAAGCATAAGATTTGCCATCTTTTGTCAGGCTATAATTCAGCACTTCAGCTGTTTTCTCAGGCGCACTAATCTGAAACGAAATTTGCCCCTGAATACGTAGGCTTTGAAAGTCTGCTGTTTGTAAATTAAAAATAAATGGGGCTTCTAACGCATTCAATGGTAATGCAGCAATAGATGTGGTCGCTGAATTGTACCAAAAGCTTAACCCTTTCCCCTGTTTAATCACTTTTCCATTAACGGACTTGATAATAAACGTTGATGAATCTGCTTTAAAATAATTAATGTTTAACATAGCCAACCTCATTAGTGTCTTTTTGACAATAACTGATTATTGTCTTATAGACACCAATGTGTCAAGCGATAAGTGTCTTAATGACACAAATAATTTTTTAACGTATAATCTCACTTATCAATTAATCAATAAGTGGTGGTTCTAACATCATGAATGAACATCAGTATTTGGCTGAATATGATCGAAAAGCCTATCCATCTCCTCTTATAAGCGTAGATGCGGTGCTGTTTACGTATCATGAGGAAACATTGAAAGTGTTATTAGTAGAAAGAGCTAACCATCCTGATAAAGGAATGTGGGGGCTACCGGGCGGATTTATTGATGAACAGCAGGACAATACACTTGAACAAACGATACTACGTAAATTAAAAGAAAAAACTGGCGTGATCCCTCCCTATATCGAGCAATTGAATACTATCGGCAATAATTATCGCGATAAACGAGGCTGGTCTGTCACCGTTTGTTATACCGCTCTCATCGCTTATCAAGCATGCCAACACTATATTAATAGCGTTAGCTCAGTAAGATGGGTGTCTATTCAAGAAATCGAAAGTATGCAACTCGCTTTTGATCATCACCAACTTTACCAGATAGCGCGTGAACGATTAAAACAAAAATCCTTGTACTCCATTGTTCCTGGTTTCGCTTTGCCTGATGTCTTCACGTTGACTGAGTTACAGCATGTCCATGAAGTTTTGATTGGTAAAACACTACAGAAAAAATCATTCCGCCGCCGTTTGGAGCAAGCGGATTTGTTGATTGATACAGGTGAAAAAAGGCAAGAAACAGGTAGGCCTGCTAATTTATATCGTCTAAAGCCAGAATCGGCTGATTATCGCTTTATTCGTAATTTGGAATTTTAATCAAATAAAACAAGGCCCTCTTTAAGCAGCAACTCAAAGAGGGCTATCAGTTAGCTTAAAAAGAAGCCATCCACATACGTGCTTTAAGTCCCCAATAGCTAGTATAACCACTGGTAAAACTGACCATTTCACCATTATCAATAATCATAAATGATGGCGTCGCACTGATGCCGACTGCATTTGCCAACACACCATTAATATCATTGATAACGGGGAATTTAAGCTCTTTCTTTGCCATTCCTGTGAGTAGTCGTTGGCTATCTCCAGAGCGGATAGCCACAGAAATCACAGGAACCCCTGATTGCGCTAAATCAGCTACCGTGGGCGAGGTCATTTTACATACTCCGCACCACGTCGCCCAAAAATAGACCAAAACAGGTTGTTCTTTACTTAACTCAGCTAGCGAGACGGTTTCCCCTGTCGCCAACACTTGAGGCTCAAGTAAAACAGGGGCTAGGCTTTCAGGTTTGCGCCAAAAATCCATTACAGTAAAAACGATGAAGATGATCACCACTAAACCAATAATTTCTTTTGACCACTTTTTCAGTCTAGCCATAATTCCCTTATTTCACTTTCGCTAATTGCTCTTTCACGATCGCTTCTAATTGTTGCGAATCAATCGCACCTGGAATAATAGTGTCACCAACTAATGTGGCTGGCGTTCCATTAACCCCCAGTTTTTCAGCTAACATCATGTTAGTACGAATAGTCTCGGCACTCTTCTCATTAGCTACCAGCTTTTCATTGCCTGTAGCCTTCAGAGCTTGCTTGATATTTTCATCCGTTAACATACCTTGCTTTTGCATGAATTTTTGGTGCAATGCTTGGAATGCTTTTGGATCATTTTGCCAAAGAGTTAGAGCCAATTGTGAAGACTCAAGAGATGTTTGCCCTTTAAATGGTAATGGTTTGATCACTACGGCAACATCTGGGTATTTTTTAATCAACTCTTCAAGTTGAGGATCAAAACGCTTACAGAATGGGCAGTTATAATCCGTAAAGTTGACTAAAACCAGTTTTGCATCTTTCGCGCCAAGGCGTGGACTTGCAGGATCATTAAATAGATTGTCATGCTCAGCCTTAATCGTGGACTTTACCTGAGCTTGCTGTTTTTCACCTTGCTTCGCCTGTAAGGCAACAATCGCTTCTTCTAAAATTTCAGGGTTCTCAACTAAGGTATCACGTACAAGTTTACGCACTTGCGCTTCTTGGTCTGCCGTTAACGGAGCCGCATGCGCAGTTGCACCTAACATTAATGATGAAAATAGAACGGCTAAAATTGTTTTTTTCATTTTTCGGCTCCTTTGGCCTCATTCATAATTGATAATAAAACTTCACGATCAAGTATTGTTGACAGTATTTCACCCTCCGCCAACTTAGGGCCATAAACTTGGTTAAATGGCACAGCGACTTGTCCGCGTTTTTGTAAAAATGCGGTGATCTCGGGTGAGGGTTTAGTCCAATCACCTCTAAGTGCCACAACATCAGGCTCATTTAATGCCTGTTGGATATCATCTCGCAATAAGACATTATATTTATTTGCTTTACAGGTCACACACCAATCTGCGGTAACATCAATAAATACCCGCTTATTTTCTGACAGAGCCTGTTCGATTGCTTCTTCACTCAGTGGTTGCCAGTTCACCGTATCTTGAACAATGGCACGGCTTCCTGTCGTTTCATCCATCGTCGCCCAAGTAAACCCTACGCCAATCAAGATGAATAACAACAACGAATATATTCCCGCGCGTAAGCTATATTTTTTGCCAATAAATATAGCTAACAATAATAAAAAGATAATTGAGATTGCTAGTGTATAGGTTTCACCAAAGTGTGGGATCAGCAGGCTCATCAACCATAAACATGATAATAGCATCATCAATCCTAATACTATTCTCAGCTTATTCATCCACGCACCAGGCTTAGGTAATAAACGTGAAATCGCAGGAAAAGCGGCAATAAGTAGCCATGGCAAGCTCATTCCTAGCCCTAACGCAGTGAAGACTAACCATAATTCGTCAAGAGGTGCTGCGAGCGCAAATGCCACTGCCGTTCCCAAGAAAGGCGCTGAGCACGGTGTCGCGAGTAATGTTGCAAAGACGCCTTGCCAAAAATGCCCACTATTCCCTTGTCCACCTGTTGTGGCTAAGCGAGTGCTTGCTTTACTACCTAAATGAATTTCAAACAAACCAAATAGATTAGCCGTAAAAGCAGCAGTGATGAGAACCATGAATCCAATAAACCATGGATTTTGGAATTGGATCCCCCAACCAACAGCTTGTTGCCCCGCACGTAAGAGCGTCATTAATAACGCAAGTAGCCAGAAGGAAACTAAGATCCCCGAAGAAGATAAGAGGAATTGTCGACGAATGGTTTTTTGTTCCCCTTGTGGCACCATCAAAATTGAACCCAATTTCATGGCTAACACAGGAAGAACACAAGGCATTAGGTTTAAAATTAAACCACCCAATAATGCAAACGCGAGGATCTGCCATAGAGGGATCGCGTTCGCTCCGCTTTGAGTAATGGTTCCAGTAAACGGTTCAATTTTAGCTGTGACTTGTTGTGATAAATCGCCATCTGTCACAACAAAAGAGAAATTTTGGCCCGTTAAATCAGGCGCTTTATCCCCCCAATCATCGCTAACCTTGACTGTTGCCGTTAGCATATCACCTGAAGATTGGATCTCAGGAACGCCAAGTGTTGTACCCTCAGGGGTATCAGTAAAAACTGCGGCGTCTTTGCCCCAAGGCTCGCCCGCTATCTTTTGCAGCTCAACGACTAAGCTATCTCCCGTAAAACCGACCTTCTGACTTTGTGTTAACCCTGTCGTTGGTGGAACACTCCCCATCGCTTGATTAAATGCCCACTCAAAATTACTTGGCGCAGGTTCAGTTAAATCAAGTTCAAAAGGATAGTCAGTCAAAATACACACATTGCTGCATGTTGATAGTGTTAAGGTACCTGTGAGTTTATCCAATTTTTCCGTTGCATCAACAATGATAGGAAAAACGACATCCCCCATATACCCTTGTGTTGATATGCCTGCGACATCAAAGCGACCCGGTGCTGGCCAAAGCCATTGCATGTCCTTAATTGGTGATTTCCAATCGATTTCAGGCGCTATTCCGCCTTCTCCTGGAGAACGCCAATAGGTTTTCCACCCATCTTGCAGCTGAACATCCAATAATAAAGCAACTTTCCCATCTTTTTGGGAAGCACTTAATAAACGCACTTGTGCGTGATCATTATGTTGATCAGTTAACCAGCCTGTATCAGCAGCGAATACATTGCCCACAAACAAAGCAATTAACATAATGAAAGAATTAATTACAAAACGCATGTTTCCTCCAGAATAATATACACCAATAAGCTAAACGCGCTGGTGTTCTAATCCCGAAGATTACAAAATTGTAAATGGAGCCTAACTCTTGGCGGGGGGCGTTTATCTTCACGATTTGCTCGACGTGAGAACAGCTGACTGCAAAAGGCACTCAATGCTGCAATTGAGAGAAATAGAAAGAAAAATGGCTCAATAACCGCAGGGCTTAAGGTCAGCAATGACTTAGCGCTCAACTCACAAGTAGAAAGATGAGAGCCTTTTTCAACGGACTGTTCCGCCTGAAAAATAGTAGATGGGGAATACGTTTGCACGGGTATCACTGTAGCTTGAGACGAAAACTGGGCGACAAGGCGCTCTCCGACGGCTCTTTGGTTCATACAAAGTAACACCATCAGACAGGCGAATAACACTAATCCTTTGCCTAATTTAAGTTGCCTGTTCATGTTTGTCTCTATTTATTCATCCTGAATACACACACGACTAAGTGATGATTGATTATTATACTCATCATACTCCAAGCTACATCATGTTGTGGGCGGCTTGTTGGTTACACTTACCCACACTAGCCCCGACTTATCGTAGGCTGCCAGCGATTCATTTAATTTATTAGTCGCTTAACTGTATCTTGAACTATTTAGAGCTACAACACTAAAAATTAACCAATTTGCTAAAGGTTACATCTTACACAGCAAATAACACGGTACAAGCAGCATCATCTAACTTTACAAAACCTCATCGCATTTCTTTGAGCTTTTTCTGAAAAATTTGGCACGTAATATGCTTTATCCCTTCTAGATATCAGAAAATAGAATCGTTTTTCACTATTAAGGTGCATGAATATCCTTTTAAAGACGTGTTTTCCTCGTATTAGTGCAACAAATTAGGATCTGCCCAAATAATATGCGAGACAGCTCCCGATTTTGAAACAATTCATTTTCATTGTTTAACATTTTTCTTTAATTTTTAACAATAATAAAACATATAGCGGATAATCGCGCGCTCAACCGAATCTTTGAGACATCCGCCAGCACACGAACACAACAAAAACGAGACAGATCCCCGATCTCAAAAAGGAGTTGTAACTATGCGTATGAGCAAGATTGTACTATCGATGATGGTGTTAGGTGCAACCTGTGCTGTTCAAGCTGAAGAGCTAACAGGCACACTGAAAAAAATTAATGACAACGGCGTAATCGTTGTTGGACATCGAGAATCATCTGTTCCATTTTCTTATTACGACAATAGCCAAAAGGTTGTTGGCTACTCTCAAGATTACTCCAACGAAATCGTCGATGCGGTTAAAAAGAAACTGAATAAACCTAACCTTGAAGTTAAATTAATTCCTATTACATCACAAAACCGTATACCTCTACTGCAAAACGGCACTTATGACTTTGAGTGCGGCTCAACCACTAATAACTTAGAAAGACAAAAACAAGCTGCTTTCTCCAATACCATTTTCGTTGTGGGCACACGCCTTCTGACTAAAAACGACTCAGGTATTAAAGACTTTCCTGATTTAGCAGGTAAAAACGTCGTCGTTACCTCTGGTACCACTTCAGAAGTTCTATTGAATAAACTGAACGATGAAAAAAATATGAAAATGCGCATCATCAGTGCAAAAGATCACGGTGATTCATTCCGTACCCTTGAATCAGGCCGTGCTGTTGCCTTTATGATGGATGATGCACTATTAGCTGGTGAACGAGCAAAAGCGAAGAAACCCGATATTTGGGAAATCGTAGGTAAGCCACAAACAGAAGAAGCTTACGGTTGTATGCTACGTAAAGATGACCCTGAATTCAAAGCACTGGTTGATGAAACGATTGCAAAAACACAAACAACAGGTGCTGCGGAGAAATCTTTTGATCGCTGGTTCAACCAACCTATTCCACCAAAAAATCTTAACTTGAAATTTACTTTGTCAGATGAAATGAAAACGCTCTTCAAATCACCAAATGACAAAGCGCTTAACTAGTTAATTAATTAAACAAATAATAAGACAAACAGGGTGTTACTGAAGTGAGAATTGCAAGGCGATCGTTCCCGCCTTGCACTTTCTTACCAGTAGTAGGGTCAATCTAATTGCCCACAGGAAGTAGAATTATGTCAATTGATTGGAATTGGGGGATTTTCCTACAGGAAGCCCCGTTTGGGAATACCACCTATTTAGGGTGGCTAATATCTGGCTTAGAAGTTACTGTCGCACTCTCTATCTGCGCTTGGATCATTGCTTTTCTTGTTGGCTCATTTTTTGGCATTCTACGCACGGTTCCCAATCGCTTTCTGGCGATGATAGGCACGGTATATGTGGAATTATTTCGTAATGTCCCTTTAATTGTTCAATTCTTTACATGGTATTTAGTGATCCCTGAGCTGTTGCCTCAATCAATCGGCGACTGGTTTAAAATGGATTTGGCTCCTAATTATCAATTCTTTATTTCTTCTATGCTGTGCCTTGGTTTATTTACCGCTGCTCGGATGACAGAGCAAGTTAGAGCGGCTATCCAATCACTACCTAGAGGGCAAAAGAACGCAGGCTTAGCGATGGGGTTAACACTGCCACAAACTTATCGTTATGTGCTGCTCCCTAATGCTTACAGGGTCATTTTGCCACCCATGACATCTGAAATGCTCAACTTGGTGAAGAACTCCGCCATTGCATCAACGATCGGGTTGGTTGATATGGCAGCACAAGCCGGTAAATTACTCGATTACTCAGCACATGCTTGGGAATCATTCACTGCCATCACTATCGCCTACGTCGGTATTAACTTAGTAATTATGTTATTAATGAGCCTACTTGAACGTAAAGTTCGCTTACCTGGCACATTAGGAGGGCGATAATATGTTCTATGATTTCGATTGGAGCTCGATTGCCCCAAGTTGGCCATTTCTACTTGATGGGTTAGTCGTTACCGCTAAAATTACCATTACCGCTATCGTCGTTGGGATCTTGTGGGGGACCGTCCTCGCAGTGATGCGTTTATCAACATTTAAGCCAATCAGCTGGTTTGCCGCCCTGTACGTCAACACCTTCCGCTCAATCCCATTAGTCATGGTGTTGTTGTGGTTCTATCTGATTGTGCCTAACTTAGTCCAAAATGTTCTAGGCTTATCACCAAAAAGTGATATCCGTTTAATTTCAGCGATGGTAGCCTTCTCACTTTTTGAAGCGGCGTATTACTCTGAAATTATTCGAGCTGGCATTCAAAGTATCTCAAGGGGTCAAGCCTCTGCTGCACTAGCTCTCGGTATGACGCAAATGCAAACAATGAGGTTAGTCATTCTACCTCAAGCCTTTAAGGCCATGGTTCCTCTGTTATTGACACAAGGTATCGTGCTATTTCAGGACTCCTCATTAGTCTATGTACTGAGTCTAACCGACTTCTTCCGCACCGCGACTAATATCGGTGAACGTGACGGTACACAAGTAGAAATGATATTGTTTGCAGGTTTCGTGTATTTTATTATCAGTTTCGGCGCTTCCATGCTGGTGAATTATCTTAAGAAAAGGACTGTTTCATGATTACCCTGAAAAATATATCCAAATGGTATGGCCAGTTTCAGGTACTCACTGACTGCACAACTGAAGTCAAAAAAGGCGAAGTCGTCGTTGTCTGTGGGCCATCAGGCTCTGGTAAATCCACACTAATAAAAACAGTGAATGGTCTTGAGCCCGTTCAACAGGGTGAAATTTTTGTAAATGGTATCCAAGTCAATGATAAAAAAACCGATTTGGCAAAACTTCGCTCTAAAGTAGGTATGGTGTTCCAACACTTTGAGTTGTTCCCTCACCTATCGATTATTGAAAATTTAACCCTTGCACAAATCAAGGTGTTAAATCGCAACAAAAAAGAGGCTGAAGCAAAGGGGTTAAAATTACTTGAACGCGTTGGGTTATCAAGCCATGCCAATAAGTTTCCTTCACAACTCTCAGGTGGGCAACAACAGCGTGTTGCCATCGCGCGTGCATTATGTATGGATCCTGTTGCGATGTTGTTTGATGAACCTACCTCTGCACTTGACCCTGAAATGATCAATGAAGTGCTTGATGTTATGGTAGAGCTAGCGAATGAAGGGATGACGATGATGGTCGTGACTCATGAAATGGGCTTTGCTAAAAAGGTTGCCAATCGAGTGATCTTTATGGATGAAGGGAGAATTGTCGAGGACAGTAAAAAAGAAGATTTCTTCGCTAACCCACAATCAGACAGAGCAAAAGATTTCCTTGCTAAGATCCTGCATTAATACTGGCTAAATTATAATTAAATCGTGCTATTAGGAAGCCTCAATTAAACAAAAATTGAGGCTTCTTTGTTAAACACCGATTGTCAATGCATCTATTCCAGTAATATCTTCATTTTTTTCGGTAAAATGCTATCAATCCTCGCGTTTTTTGGTTAAGTTGTGGGGTTATCAGACTAAAGATTCTGACTCCGTTCCCTGAAACGATACCCAGCTTCCCCCTCCGGTTCAGCTAATCAACTATTGTTGTTTTAGGGCATGATCCGCTATGCTATGCGGATCTAAATTAGAGAAAGTCATTAACGCTACTGAGTAGCATTTATTCACCATAGGATTATCGGTGCCATGCAAGAACAATATCGTCCAGAAGATATAGAGCCTAAAGTACAGCGTCACTGGGATGAAAAGTCCACATTCAAAGTGATTGAAGACAACAGCAAAGAGAAATACTACTGCCTGTCCATGCTACCTTACCCTTCTGGTCGACTACACATGGGCCACGTGCGTAACTACACTATGGGTGATGTCATCTCCCGTTATCAGCGTTTATTAGGTAAAAATGTCCTGCAACCAATAGGTTGGGATGCCTTTGGTCTACCAGCTGAAGGGGCCGCGGTTAAGAACAAAACGGCTCCGGCGCCATGGACTTATGCCAATATTGAATACATGAAAGGCCAACTAAGAATGTTGGGCTTTGGTTACGATTGGGATCGTGAAGTCACAACTTGTACTCCTGAATACTATCGTTGGGAGCAATGGTTCTTCACAAAACTGTATGAAAAAGGTTTAGTTTACAAAAAAACTTCCGCAGTAAACTGGTGCCCACACGATTTAACTGTACTGGCTAACGAACAAGTCATTGATGGTTGCTGCTGGCGCTGTGACACACCCGTTGAGCGCAAAGAAATTCCTCAGTGGTTTATTAAAATCACCGCTTACGCAGAAGAATTGCTCAACGATCTGGATACTTTGGATGATTGGCCTGAACAAGTCAAAACCATGCAACGTAACTGGATTGGGCGTTCTGAAGGGGTTGAAATCACCTTTAATGTTGCTGATCGTAACGATAAATTAACCGTATACACTACACGCCCAGATACCTTTATGGGTGCAACTTATGTTGCAGTTGCTGCCGGTCACCCTCTGGCCCAAGAGGCCGCAGAGAAAAACGCGGCTTTAGCTGATTTTATTGAAGAATGCCGTAGTACCAAAACAGCAGAAGCTGATATGGCAACGATGGATAAAAAAGGCATGGCAACGGGCTTTTATGTTATCCATCCACTGACACAAGAAAAATTGCCAATTTGGGTAGCTAACTTTGTCTTAATGGAATACGGTACTGGTGCTGTTATGGCAGTTCCTGCTCACGACCAACGTGACTGGGAATTTGCCCACAAATATAATTTGCCACTAAAAGCGGTTATTGCTGATGCTGAAGGTAATACACCGGATATTTCTCAAGAAGCGATGACAGAAAAATTTGCGCTGATTAACTCAGGCGAATTTAGCGGATTAGACAATGCTGCTGGCTTTAACGCAATCGCTGATAAATTGGTTGCTATTGGCGCAGGTCAACGCAAAGTTAATTATCGCTTACGTGATTGGGGTGTATCTCGCCAACGTTACTGGGGCGCACCAATTCCTATGGCAACACTGGAAGATGGTACGGTTGTGCCTGTTCCTGAAGATCAATTGCCAGTGGTTCTGCCTGAAGACGTTGTAATGGATGGTATCACTAGCCCAATTAAAGCCGATCCTGAGTGGGCAAAAACCACAATTAACGGCCAGCCAGCACTGCGCGAAACAGATACCTTTGACACCTTTATGGAGTCTTCTTGGTATTATGCACGCTACACTTGCCCACAATATGATGAAGGCATGTTAGATCCTGCTGCGGCAAACTACTGGCTGCCAGTTGACCAATACATTGGTGGTATTGAACACGCCATCATGCACTTAATGTATTTCCGTTTCTTCCATAAACTAATGCGTGATGCAGGTTTAGTGAATTCAGATGAACCCGCTAAACGCTTGCTGTGCCAAGGTATGGTATTGGCTGATGCCTTCTACTACACCGGTAGTGATGGCCAACGTGTTTGGGTTTCACCGGCAGATGCTATCGTTGAGCGTGATGAGAAGAGCCGTATAATCAAAGCCGTTGATAACGAAGGACATGAACTGGTCTATACCGGTATGAGCAAAATGTCTAAATCTAAAAACAACGGTATCGACCCGCAATTGATGGTTGAAAAATACGGTGCTGATACCGTACGTCTGTTCATGATGTTTGCGGCACCACCTGAATTGACACTGGAATGGCAGGAATCAAGTGTTGAAGGGGCAAACCGCTTTGTTCGTCGTGTATGGCGTATTGTACATGAGCACACCCAAAAAGGTGCAACACAACCGCTTGATATTAATGCACTAACAACTGAGCAAAAAGACTTACGTCGTGATCTGCATAAAACCATTGCTAAAGTTACTGATGACTTTGCTCGCCGTTATGCTTTTAACACGGCTATCGCAGCTATTATGGAGTTCATGAACAAGTTAGTTCGTGCACCACAAGAAACTGAACAAGATCGTGCATTAGTGCAAGAATCACTTGAAGCAATCACATTGATGCTATCACCAATCATTCCACATGCTTGTTTTGAAATGTGGAAAGCATTAGGTCACACTGATGATATCGATTTTGCAAGCTGGCCGGTCGCTGATGAAAAAGCGATGATTGACGATACCAAATTAGTGGTTATCCAAGTCAATGGTAAAGTACGTGGTCGTATCACAGTACCTGCTGATGCTGTTCAAGATTATGTTCTGGATATGGCTTCAAAAGAAGGTAGTGTGTCTAAATACCTTGAAAACGTCACGATCCGTAAAGTGATTTATGTTCCGGGTAAATTACTGAACTTAGTTGTTGGCTGATAAGGAGGCCAGGTGCGCTATCTGATAACTTTATTACTGAGCCTGTCGGTGCTAGTCACCGCAGGCTGTGGTTTTCGCCTTCAAGGAACGACGCAAATTCCTGATGAACTGAAAACATTACAGCTAAGTTCTAATGCACCTTATAGCGCTCTCACTAGAGCCGTTAGGGAGCAACTCAGACTGAATAACGTCACTATACTCGAAAACGGTAAACCTGATATCCCAATCTTAAAAATTACGGGTTCGTCAGAAACGACAGAAACGGTGTCGATATACCAAGATGGTAAAGCGGCTGAGAAGCAATTGACCTTTGTGCTCAATGCACAGGTGTTAATGCCTAATGGTTCTATTTACCCACTACAAAGCCAAGTGGAACGCACCTTCTTTGATAACCCATTGGAAGCACTTGCAAAAGATGCCGAAAATGAACTGGTTAAACAAGAAATGCGTGAACAAGCGGCACGTATACTAGTGCGTAAATTACTGATTGTTCATACTGCTGAGCTTGAAAAAGCAAATGCAGCGGCAGTTGTCCCTACTGTTGAGCAATAATGACCCGTATCTATCCCGAACAGCTGACTTCTCAGTTACAAGAGTCTCTGAGAAGTCGCTATCTAATATGGGGCAATGAGCCCCTATTAATCCAAGAAAGCCAAGACGCCATTCGAAAAATAGCGCAAACCCAAGGCTTTGAAGAACACTATACTTTTTCAATCGATGCAAATACTGATTGGGATGAAATCTTTAGTCTCTGTCAGGCATTAAGTCTTTTCGCTAACCGCCAATCACTCACTTTGATTTTGCCAGAAAACGGGCCAAATGCGGCAATGGCGGAAAAACTCACACAGCTATCAGGTTTGCTACACCCAGATATTTTGTTACTGCTGCGTGGGCACAAGCTGACTAAAGCACAAGAAAACAGTGCTTGGTTTAAAGCAATCAGTTCAGACAGTGTATATATCAGTTGTCTAACACCTGATTACCAACGTCTACCACAATGGGTTGCTAAACGCGCTCGTAGCATGAACTTGACGTTAGAAACAGAAGCGAATCAGCTACTGTGTTACTGTTACGAAGGAAACTTGTTGGGTCTGGCTCAGGCTCTTGAGCGACTATCACTACTTTACCCTGATGGTAAACTAACCCATCCAAGGGTTGAATCAGCGGTAAATGATGCTGCGCATTTTACCCCTTATCATTGGGTTGATGCGATGTTGGCGGGGAAATCTCGTCGTGCATGGCATATTTTAGAACAGCTACGACATGAAGATACTGAAACAGTTATTCTACTGCGTTCAATTCAACGCGAATTAATGCTATTGCTAACTTTAAAACGCCAATCAGCAACCACATCATTAAAATCACTGTTTGATCAACACAAAGTTTGGCAAAACCGCCGACCACTGCTGACCGAAGCATTACAGCGTCTCAGCCTACATCAATTACAGTCAGCGCTACTCCTACTAACACAAGCGGAATTACACGCTAAACAAGATTTTAGCCACTCGGTATGGCCTGATTTGCAATCTCTATCTATGTTAATATGTACCAAATCCTTACCTGAGAGTTTTATTCATGACCTTTAAGCCCAAAGGACTTCAAGCGTTATTTGGTGGGACATTTGACCCAATACATTATGGCCATCTACGCCCAGTAGAAGCGCTAGCCAAACAAGTTGGCTTAGAAAAAGTCATTCTATTACCTAACCATGTTCCACCTCACAGGCCACAGCCTGAGGCGAGCCCAACACAACGCTTAGAGATGGTACGTTTGGCTATTCAAGATAACCCTTTATTCACAATCGATACCCGAGAACTTGAACGAAACAGCCCTTCCTACACTATCGAAACATTAACGACATTACGTAAAGAAATGGGTTCAGAGCAGCCTTTAGCCTTTATTATTGGTCAAGACTCTCTACTTTCGATTAATACATGGCATGGGTGGGAGCAGCTATTGAATAACTGCCATTTGCTAGTCTGTTCACGCCCGGGTTATGCGACTAATTTCAGTGATCCACAAATGCAAGCATGGCTAGCCGAACACAAAACTGACGATCCCAACCAGCTTAGCCATACCCCGAGCGGTTATATATTTCTTGGTGATACACCACTAGTCGATATTTCAGCGACTGAGATCCGTAAAAACCTTAATTCAGGGCAATTAAATTCCAATCTTATACCACCAGCGGTAATGAGCTATATTCAACAACAACAGCTTTATCACAGCTGAAGCAATGCTCTGACTTTTCTGCATTCAGGATAAGGCGACAAATAATATTGCTCACTAATATAGCTATCAGGATATTGAGTGAGCAATTGTAATATCATCGAAAGTGGATTATTGATCGATAAATACCCCAGCAAGTAATCGTTAATCAACCAACCCAAACGGGTCTTTTCATCTTTTGTCGCTTTATGTTTGAAGTAACCTTGAATATGTTGGATCGCATTGACGTGTAATTTACGTGTTGGTGTTTGGCTTAAGATTGCGAGAATTTTTTCTCGGTATTGTTCATAAAACTCACGCAAATCATAATGTTGACTAATACTAGCCACCATCTTACCCGTTGCTTGATAGCCTTGAGGTGAATAGGCCATTAATAAATATTTAAGCTTACTATGGAACGTAATAATACGATGGGAAGTTAAATCGTTAGCTAATACATCAAATCGGTTTTTGGTATACAACTGAATAAAGAAACGGTCTAAATGCTCAATATCTTGCCACTCACTCGTCGTGAGAAAGGGTGTATTAACATCAAATTTTTCTATTAACTGCTCTCGCAAACTGTCTTCACAAATCACGCCATCACACTCAAAGGCTAAACCCGTTATTTCTGGCTGTAAGATGAAATTTGTGTGCTGTAAGGTCACTTGAACAATATCATCCATGGGATATTTCACATCCCCCACGATAGCAATATTGAATTGTGCGCGTTCCATTATTTTTTACCTTAATTTATCGCTGATTAACACCTGTTATTAATTTTCTATCACTTTGTAAAGTTTGTACAAATTTCTTGCCCTAAGCGTCAGTTATTCATATAAATCTCTCACCTTGGGGAATATACTCGTCATACTTCAAGTTGCAGCGCTTTTGGTTAAGCTATAGTGAACTTCGCTCATTTGCACTAGTCACCTACTTATGTAGGCATGCAGCGACTCGCTGCACTTCGAATTATTTAGAGTATATAAAATAATTTAGCCGATTTTTCTAAAAATCTAGGGTAAAATGACCTAACCTTAATCGGTATATTACAAATTAGTGTTTAACGACGTTACACCCGCTACGCCTCAAAATATATTTGTTTTTTATTGGCTGGGTATAATTAGAATAAAGGTGAACCTTTTGCAAGGAACTGAACTCCAACAATTTATTGTCAATCAGCTTGATGACGCAAAAGCTGAAGATATCATTTCGATAGATGTTCATGGTAAATCAAGTATTACTGACCAAATGATCATCTGTACAGGGACATCAAGCCGCCATTTAATGTCAGTTGCGGATCGCTTGATCGAAGCTTGCCGTAAAAATGGCTTGTATCCACTCGGCGTTGAAGGCCAAGGGGTTTCAGATTGGATTGTGGTCGATCTTGGTGAAGCCATTGTCCATATCATGCAGGATGAAAGCCGTCGCATGTATGAACTCGAAAAACTCTGGAGCTGAGTTTGAAATTACAACTCATCGCCGTGGGAACAAAAATGCCGGACTGGGTTCAGACCGGCTTTATGGATTACCTTCACCGCTTCCCTAAAGATATGCCGTTTGAACTGATTGAAGTTCCGGCAGGGAAGCGAGGAAAAAATGCAGATATAAAGCGCATTCTCGAAAAAGAAGGCGAGTTAATGCTGGCTGCGGTTGGCAAAGGCAATCGTATCGTCACATTGGATATACCCGGTGAGCGGTGGGATACCCCCAAGCTTGCCAACCAACTTGAAAGCTGGAAACAAGATGGTCGCAACGTCAGCCTACTGATAGGTGGCCCTGAAGGGCTAGCCCCTGCTTGTAAAGAGGCTGCCATGCAGAGTTGGTCTCTATCGCCATTGACACTGCCCCACCCTCTAGTAAGAGTGCTGGTTGCTGAAAGTCTTTATCGAGCGTGGAGTATTACGACTAACCACCCTTATCATAGGGAATAGTCAGTTTTTAATATGTACAACATGGCAGTGGGATGAAAAATCAACGCACCCCTTTTCGCGACCATACAGCTGAATCAATGTTATTTATACGCCGAGCACTTATTGCGTTTGGCGTTATCATATTGCTATCAGCGCTTCTTGTAACGAACCTTTATCACTTACAAGTTGTTCGCCATGAAGATTATCAAACCCGATCAAATGATAATCGCATTAAACTGGTGCCAATTCCTCCTAGTCGTGGAATTATTTATGATCGTAATGGGACTCAGCTGGCATTAAACAAAACCTTTTATCAGCTGGAAATCGTTCCCGAAAAAGTTGAAAACCTGCAAGACACCCTTGAGAAATTACGCGATGTCATTGGATTAACTGATGAAGACATTGCTAATTTTGAAAAAGAGCGTAAACGCTCACGCCGCTTTACTTCTATTCCCTTAAAAACCCAGCTAAATGAAGTTCAGGTTGCTCGTTTTGCAGTAAACCAATACCGCTTCCCAGGCCTTGAGGTCAAAAGCTATCAGCGCCGTTCATACCCTTATGGTTCTGCATTGACCCATGTTATTGGTTACGTCGCTAAAATTAATGATAAAGATGTTGAGCGCCTTGATAAAGAAGGAATACTCCCTAACTACGCAGCCAGTCATGATATAGGTAAGTTAGGTATCGAACGCTATTATGAAGATGTCTTACATGGTAAGACCGGTTATGAAGAGGTCGAAGTCAACAGTCGTGGTCGAGTGATCCGTCAGCTACATGAGCAGCCGCCGCAAGCAGGTCGAGATATCTATCTGACGATTGATCTTGAACTACAAACCTATATTGAAAAATTACTGACCACCAGCCGAGCTGCTGTCGTGGTAACCGATCCTCGTAATGGTGAAATTTTAGCTCTGGTTTCAAACCCAAGTTATGACTCGAATTTATTTGTTAACGGTATCTCGAATAAAGACTATCAAGCGTTATTGAATAACCCAGACCGGCCATTAATTAATCGAACCACTCAAGGTCTCTATCCGCCAGCTTCAACCGTAAAGCCTTTTATTTCAGTGGCCGCTTTAAGTGAAAAAGTGATCACGCCTGCAACAACAATCTTTGATCCCGGTTGGTGGCAACTACCCGGCTCTGAAAAACGCTACCGTGACTGGAAACGTTGGGGCCATGGCAAGTTAAATGTGCTTAAATCCATTATCGAATCCGCAGATACCTTCTTCTATCAAGTTGCCTATGATATGGGTATTGATAGGTTATCTGATTGGATGAGCAAATTCGGTTTTGGTGACTACACCGGTATTGATCTCGCTGAAGAACGTTCAGGTATTATGCCAACCCGTGAATGGAAACAAAAACGCTATAAGAAACCTTGGTACCAAGGGGATACTATCCCAGTCGGCATCGGTCAAGGCTATTGGACCGCCACACCAATTCAAATGTCAAAAGCCTTAATGACGTTAATCAATGATGGCCAAGTGAAAACACCACATTTACTGTATGGTACAAAATTAGGTAATGCTATGGTGCCTTATGAAGACAAAGGCACCAGCCAAATTGGTGATATCCATTCAGGATACTGGGAAATTGCCAAACAAGGTATGTATGGTGTCGCCAATGCACCAAACGGTACAGGGCGACGTAGTTTTATTGGTACACCTTATAAAGCCGCAGCGAAATCAGGAACAGCTCAGGTATTTAGTTATGAAACCTATAATGCAAGTAAACTTGCCGAGCATTTACGCGATCATAAATTAATGATTGCCTACGCTCCTTATGATAAACCTACCGTTGCGGTGGCCATTATTTTAGAAAATGGTGGGGTAGGGCCTGCTGTAGGTGATATCGTTAGGCAAATTTTTGATCATGTCCTGTTAGGTGACAATAGAACCCAAGTTAACAGTGTAGGGGCAAGTTCAGAGGAAGACCGATAACATTATGACAGACGATAAGAAAAAATTATCACTCTCAATGCGTCTGCACATTGATGTGCCTATGCTGCTCATTATATTAGCTTTATTGGCTTACAGTGCGTTCATTATGTGGAGTGCTAGCGGTCAAGATCCTGAAATGATGGAAAGAAAGTTAGGCCAGATCGCGACAGGTTTTATTGTCATGATCATTATGGCGCAGATCCCCCCTCGCCTGTATGAAAATCTTGCCCCTCATTTATATATTTTTTGCGTTATCTTACTGATTTTTGTTGATGTCTTTGGTCAAATTAGTAAAGGGGCACAACGCTGGCTTGATCTCGGTATTATTCGTTTTCAACCCTCTGAAATCGCTAAAATCGCCGTTCCTCTGATGGTGGCTCGTTTTATGAACCGTGACCTATGTCCTCCATCATTAAAGAACACCGCCATTGCACTGGTTTTAATTGTTGTCCCTACATTGTTAGTTGCCGCTCAGCCTGACTTAGGAACCTCCATTTTAGTGGCGACATCGGGTATTTTTGTGCTGTTTTTAGCCGGTATGAGCTGGCGATTAATTACTATTGCGGCCTCTGCCCTCGCCGCCTTTATACCTTTATTGTGGTTTTTCTTAATGCATGATTATCAGCGTACGCGAGTCATGATGTTACTCGACCCTGAAACTGATCCACTCGGCGCGGGTTATCATATTATTCAATCTAAAATTGCTATTGGCTCTGGCGGTTTAATGGGTAAAGGCTGGCTGCATGGCACACAATCGCAACTTGAATTCCTACCTGAGCGCCATACTGACTTTATTTTTGCCGTTTTATCTGAAGAGCTGGGGCTTATTGGCGTCTTAGTATTACTTGGCCTGTACTTATTACTGATCATGCGAGGCCTGTATATTGCCGCCAGTGCACAAAATACCTTTGGCCGTGTCATGGCGGGGGGATTAATGCTGATCCTGTTTGTTTATGTATTTGTGAATATTGGAATGGTGAGTGGTATATTGCCTGTGGTTGGCGTACCGCTCCCTCTCGTCAGTTATGGCGGTTCTGCGCTCATTGTGTTAATGGCTGGATTCGGTATTATCATGTCTATCCATACACACAGAAAATTTCTTTCCAAGAGTTTATAAAAGAGGCTTAGTATGCGTTTTCAATGGATTATGCTTGGCATTACTGCCGCGTTGCTCAGTGGCTGCGTCACTGAAGAGAATATCAAGCAGCCTACTAATGTACCGGCTGTACCTGCGCAAGATGTGCTTGGAGCAGAGCCTCATTATGAGCCATTACATCCTACAGCGAACGGTGACTATCAACGTAATGGCCAGCAGTATCAAATCGTGCGTGATCCTTCACAATTCTCTCAAGTTGGCTATGCCTCTATTTTTGGTTCTGAATCCGCTGGCAATATGACGGCGATTGGAGAGCGAGTTAACCCAATCGAGTTAACTGCTGCGCACCCTACACTGCCGATCCCAAGCTATATACGCGTGACTAACATGATGAATGGTCGCATGATGGTAGTTCGTGTGAATGATCGTGGCCCCTATACTCAAGGTAAAAGCATTGCAGTTTCACGCGCCGTTGCTGACCGCTTGAATTTGATGCCAACAACCAAGATCAAAATTGACGCCATTCAAGTTGCTCAAGATGGCTCACTGTCAGGTCCGGGGACCATTGGTTCGAATTTTGTTAAACAAAGCTATGCCCTTCCAGGTCGCCCTCAATTAGGTGCAGGCCCAATGGGTACGCCAGTTATGCAAAGTGCCCCTGCCCCTGAAAATTCATTACCCGTTCAACAGCCTAGCGCACCAATGGAGCCTGTTGTGCCTGAAAGTAGTTTAAAGGCCCCTGAGCCTGAGCCAACGCAAGCAGCGCCATCAGCAGCAGTACCTGAAAGGGGCTATTTAGTTCAAGTGGGTGCAATTAGCAGTCAAAGTAATGCGAAAACGATGCTGGATAATTTAAAAAATAAATTTGGCGTTCCGGGTCGCTTACAGCCATACAATAATATTTATCGAGTCCAATTAGGGCCATTTACCGATAGGCAGCAAGCAGTTGATTTACAAGGTCGCATTCAATCTGAATTAAATCAATCTTCGATGGTTGTTGCACCGTGATAAAAACAGCAAATTTATGCTCTAAATAACCTAAGATGCAGTCCTCCTGCATCTTGAAGTATCAAGAGTATAAAATATTGTAAAAAATTGGCGCATGCATTAATCAATGAATCGACTTTTGCTACACTGCGCCTTCTTGTGTTAACCGAATTCCGGATGTAACAATAAAAACATGAAAAATTTTGCCCCATCACGTGTTGTTCGCAATACCTTACTGGGTACTGCACTGCTTTTTACTATCAGTCATTTTGCACAAGCAAATGAGCCATTCCCTAACAGTCCAATCCCCGCAGTACCTGATATTGACGCTGAAGCTTATATTCTTATTGACTATAACTCAGGTAAAGTTTTGGCAGAGAAAAATGCGGATCAACGCCGTGATCCTGCGAGTTTAACAAAAATGATGACCAGCTATGTTATCGGTCAAGCCATCAAATCAGGTAAAATCGGCGCAAATGACATGGTTACGGTGAACGAAGACGCATGGGCAACAGGTAATCCTGTGTTTAAAGGTTCATCACTGATGTTCCTAAAACCGGGCGACCGAGTCAGCGTATCTCAGTTAACACGCGGTATTAACTTACAGTCAGGTAACGATGCTTGCGTTGCAATGGCTGACTATGTGGCAGGTGATCAAACCAATTTTGTTCAGCTAATGAATGGTTATGTGAGCAAACTTGGGTTACAAAATACCCATTTCCAAACTGTTCATGGGTTAGATGCTGATGGGCAATACAGTTCAGCCCGTGACATGGCATTAATTGGCCAAGCGCTGATCCGTGATGTTCCCGAAGAATATGCTATCTATAAAGAAAAAGAATTCACCTTTAATAATATTCGTCAAACTAATCGTAACGGATTATTGTGGGATAAAAGTTTATCTGTAGATGGAATTAAAACAGGTCACACAAGCGGTGCAGGATATAACCTAGTTGCCTCTGCAACTGAAGGCGATATGCGTCTGATCTCAGTGGTTATGGGTGGAAAAAGCATGAAAGGCCGTGATGCAGAAAGCAAAAAACTCCTCACTTATGGCTTCCGCTTTTATGAAACCGTCAAGCCATTACAAGCAGGGGTTGAATTCGCATCTGAACCCGTTTGGTTTGGTGATGAAAATAATGTTAAATTAGGGGTTACAGAAGATCTGTTTTTAACTATTCCCCGTGGCCGCTTAAAAGATTTAAAAGCAAGCTATGACGTGACCAATAAAGAGCTTGAAGCGCCACTGAAAAAAGGCCAAGCAATTGGTACCATTAACTTTCAACTGGATGGTAAAACCATTGAACAGCATCCATTGGTGGTACTGAAAGATGTCGAAGAAGGTGGTTTCTTTAGCCGTTTAATCGACTATATTAAATTACTGTTCCATCGTTGGTTTGGTTAACCCTTGAATCGGATATGCACTGTCCCCATATAGTGTATATCCGAATGTTTAAAAGATGATGATATCTATTTAAACACTATTTTTGTTATTAGGAGCGCCCATGAAAACGAAATTAAATGAACTACTTGAGTTCCCATGCTCATTCACTTACAAAGTGATGGGAATTGCGGAACCAGAGCTGGTTGATGAAGTCGTTGAAGTGGTTCAACGTCATGCGCCGGGCGACTATTCTCCAGATGTGAAGCCAAGCAGCAAAGGCAATTACCACTCAGTTTCGATTACCATCAATGCAACACACATTGAACAAGTCGAAACCTTATATGAAGAACTTGGTGCATTAGAGCGCGTGAGAATGGTTCTATAATCCACTGAGTCATTAATATACAAGGCCGTACTCTTATCGAGTGCGGTTTTTTATTACCTATAATTGTCTTTCATTAAGGTGTCGCGACCATTAATCGCTCACACTAATCAGAGAGTTTCTATACGCCTAGCGATAACAATGCATTCACTTGTCGCCTAGCCGCACCTTAAATAATTTCGCACAGATAATATTAAAAACACCACTCACCTAACATTTTAGCAACATAACAGAACTGGCAGTAACCCAGCTACGGCGTTATACTAGCAACACATTTTGAATGTGGATGTTAAAACATTGTCAGCACGAACTATTATTGTACGTCAATTAGGGCTAGCCCCCTATCAAACTGTTTCTGATGCAATGCATCAGTTCACCGAAAACCGTGATAAAGATACCTCGGATGAATTATGGCTGGTGGAGCACCCACGCGTATTCACACAAGGGCAAGCGGGTAAGGCAGAACATGTTCTTGCACCGGGTGATATCCCAGTGATCCAAAGTGATAGAGGTGGTCAAGTAACCTATCATGGGCCGGGTCAACAAGTGATGTATGTGATGCTCGATCTTAAACGCAATAAGCTTGGCGTGCGTGAGCTTGTTAGCGCCCTAGAGGACACCGTTGTTAAGACGCTTGCTCATTATCAGATTGAAGCATACCCGCGCCCTGATGCACCGGGCGTCTATATAGAGGGTAATAAAGTGTGTTCACTCGGGTTACGGATCCGTAAAGGCTGCTCGTTTCATGGCCTTGCATTAAATATTAACATGGATCTCGAACCATTTAATCGCATTAACCCTTGCGGCTATGCGCAGTTGAAAATGACTCAGGTTCGTGATTTCATCCCTAAAGTGACGATTGAAGATGTTCAGCCTGTGCTAATTGAGCAGTTCTGTGACACACTTGGATTTCATATTGTTCAATAATGATGCTATAATTTTTTAACATTTTTCAAAAAAATTTTAATGGATTAGTAACCGCTCCGTTGCGCCAAATACAACACCCAACTAATCCGATCAACAACTGGAACCGGTATAGCTATGAGTAAACCAATTCAGATAGAACGCGGAATAAAATATCGTGACGCCGACAAAATGGCGCTGATCCCTGTTAAAAACGTCGTCACCGAACGTGAAGAAATTCTACGTAAACCTGACTGGATGAAAATTAGGTTACCAGCAGATTCAACCCGTATTCAGGGGATCAAAGCGGCTATGCGTAAAAATGGCCTGCATTCTGTTTGTGAAGAAGCCTCCTGCCCTAACCTATCCGAATGCTTTAACCATGGTACCGCGACCTTTATGATCCTCGGTGCGATCTGTACGCGCCGCTGCCCTTTCTGTGACGTTGCTCATGGTCGCCCAAATGCACCTGACGCTAACGAGCCAGTAAAATTAGCACAAACTATCAAGGATATGGCATTACGCTATGTCGTTATCACGTCTGTTGACCGTGATGACCTACGTGATGGTGGTGCTCAACATTTTGCAGATTGTATTAGTGCGATCCGTGAAAAAAATCAGACTATCAAAATTGAAACGTTGGTTCCCGATTTTAGAGGAAGAATGGATCGCGCGTTAGATATCTTAACCGCAACCCCACCTGATGTGTTTAACCATAACCTAGAAAACGTACCTCGTATTTATCGCCAAGTTCGCCCCGGAGCGAATTACGAATGGTCGCTAAAATTATTAGAAAGATTTAAAGAAGCACATCCAGATATTCCAACCAAATCGGGCTTAATGGTGGGTTTAGGTGAGACAAATGCAGAGATCATTGAAGTGATGCGTGATTTGCGCCGCCATGGGGTCACCATGCTCACATTGGGTCAATATCTACAGCCTAGCCGCCACCATCTACCGGTAAAACGTTATGTCAGTCCTGCCGAGTTTGACGAAATGAAAGAAGAAGCGCTGGCGATGGGCTTTACACATGCGGCTTGCGGCCCATTTGTTCGTTCTTCTTACCATGCTGACCTTCAAGCAAAAGGCGAAGAAGTTAAATAAGCTCCAACTAAGTTCGGCAAAGCCCCCTAAAAGGGGCTTTTTGCTATATAGTCGCGATTAAGGCTCATTAACAGAGAAGTGACTCTCTTAGCCCCCTATAAAATAAAACTCGCTCCAGATGGCTGGAGCGAGTTGAGAGGCTGTTCGTTTCTATTTGTTTAAATTACAGAGAGACAACGTTTACAGCAGATGGGCCTTTAGCACCTTCAGTGATTTCAAATTCAACTTTCTGACCTTCTGCTAGGGTTTTGAAACCTTCGCTCGCAATAGCAGAAAAGTGAACAAACACATCTTTGCTGCCATCTTCTGGAGTGATAAAACCGAAACCTTTAGACTCGTTGAACCACTTAACGTTACCTTTAACTTTAGACATCAAATTATTACCTTTAAAATAAAAATAGACACACCATCAGTGTCGAGCTCAGTACATCAGATATATAAGTTACTTGTCTACAACCTAGATCACGAAAATTGACAAAAAGCATAAAAAAATATTATTTATTGGGATAAATTGCTTATCGTACATGAATTATTCTTAATAATAGCGATTATTCCGAACAATAATACTAACATTAGATGATTATTTAGGTGATTGTTTTTCGTGTGCGAGTAGCCAGTCTTTTATGTCTAATCCACCAGTGTAGCCAACAAGTTTGCCATCATGACCTAAAACTCGATGACAAGGCACAATTAAAGAGATTGGGTTACGTGAATTTGCCATTCCCACAGCTCGACAATAGTTTACTGAACCTAATTTCAAAGCGAGATCTTTGTAGCTCCAGCGTTCACCAAAAGGGATGCTGCACAAGTGTGCCCACACTTTTTTTTGGAACTCAGTACCATGAGGGTTTAATGGTACGGTGAACTCTTCGCGTTTATGATTAAAATATTCTTCTAGCTCTTTAGCACATAACTCAGAATGCTCATTCTTATGTTCTGGATGACTTTTTTGTTCAACAAAATAGATGCTCGTCACCCCCTCATCATCAGCCGTGATCTCAACCCACGGTTTTGGAAATTTCTCAGGTGAAGCCAAATATTGATGATACATAATATCCCCTTAAGAGCGTGCAATTATCTGATCGTATATACAGTTATAAACTGTATTATTTCTACTTGGCAATGATATTTTTTCTTAGTCTTGATAACAGAACCATTCACATGCTCAAAATTTAATTTCCCAACATAAATAACGACCTAGCCAATAATTAGAATAATTATCATTCAATATTTCAAAACCACTATATATTGTGTGGTTGAAAAAAATAGAATCTATATATAGTCTTTAAATACTAATCATCACACTACTGATAGTATTCAGTACAGGTATAGGTACTCAATATGGCCGTTATCACAATTTACAGTAAACCCAACTGTGTTCAATGCAATGCCACCTACCAAGCCCTAGAACGCAAAAATATTCCCTACCAAGTCGTTGATCTCACCGAAGACGATGACGCATTACAATTTGTACGCCAACTCGGCTACCAGCAAGTCCCCGTTGTTGTTGCTGATCAAGAGCATTGGTCTGGCTTTCGTCCTGACATGATCAGCCGCCTTTTGGCTTAAGAGGTTACTATGCAAACGGAGTCACTGGTCTATTTTTCAAGTCGTTCTGGTAACTGTCATCGCTTTATTGAAAAAGTGGGGCTTCCAGCAACACGTTTGCCGATAGGTGAGCAACAAAATAGCATTATTGCGACTAAGCCTTTCGTTCTACTACTGCCAACTTATGGTGGTGGCGGTTCCAAAGGCGCAGTACCAAAAGAAGTGATCCGTTTTCTTAACATCGAGTCGAACCGACAACTCATACGAGGTGTTATCGCCGCAGGTAACACCAATTTTGGAGATGCTTTCGCCATTGCTGGCGATATCATCGCCCATAAATGCCAAGTTCCCTATTTATATCGTTTTGAATTACTGGGTACGGAGCGTGATGTTCAACGTGTCCGTGACGGGCTAAACGCTTTTTGGCAACAAAAACATCATTAGAGCTAGTTCAATGGAAAAGACAAAAAATACCCCGCATGTTGACTACCATGCGCTAAATGCCATGCTGAACTTATACAATAGTGCAGGCGAAATCCAATTCGAAAAAGACAAAGAAGCCGCTCATCACTACTTTCGCCAACATGTGAATCAAAACACGGTTTTCTTTCACGACTTAAAAGAAAAACTCGATTTTTTAGTTAATGAAAACTACTACGAAGCACAAGTTCTTGAGCAATATGATTTTGCATTTATCAAAAAATTATTCAAACAAGCCTATGCTCATAAATTTCGTTTTCAAACTTTTTTAGGGGCGTTTAAATATTATACAAGTTATACGCTAAAAACATTTGATGGTAAACGCTATCTAGAGCGTTATGAAGATCGCGTATGTATGGTCGCGTTAACACTTGCACTAGGTAATCAATCACTTGCTAGCCATTTGGTTGAAGAAATAATTAGTGGCCGCTTTCAGCCTGCCACCCCTACCTTCTTAAATTGCGGTAAAAAACAACGGGGGGAATTAGTTTCCTGTTTCCTGCTGCGCATTGAAGATAATATGGAATCAATTGGTCGCTCGGTAAACTCCGCATTACAGCTATCTAAACGCGGCGGCGGTGTTGCTTTCATGATGACCAATCTGCGAGAACAGGGCGCCCCCATAAAATTTATTGAGAACCAATCTTCTGGTGTTGTTCCCGTCATGAAAATGCTAGAAGATGCCTTCTCCTATGCCAATCAGCTTGGTGCGCGGCAGGGAGCGGGGGCCGTGTATTTACACGCCCATCATCCAGATATTATGCGTTTTCTTGATACAAAACGAGAAAATGCGGATGAAAAAATCCGTATAAAAACACTCTCTTTAGGCGTTGTGATCCCAGATATCACGTTCCAACTCGCCAAAGAAAACAAAGAGATGTACCTATTTTCCCCTTATGATATCGAACGTGAATATGGCGTACCCATGTCAGAAATCAGTGTGACTGAAAAATATCATGAGATGGTCAACAACAAAGCGATCAAAAAATACAAAATCAACGCAAGGGAGTTCTTCCAAACTCTCGCTGAAATTCAATTTGAATCGGGCTATCCCTACATTTTATTCGAAGATACCGCCAATCGAGCTAACCCGATTGCAGGACGTATTAACATGAGTAACTTGTGCTCAGAGATCTTACAAGTTAACCAGCCTAGCCTCTATGAAGACGACTTAAGCTACCGAGAGATAGGGAAAGATATCAGTTGTAATTTAGGCTCCATGAATATAGCGAAAACCATGGATTCGCCTGATTTTGCTCAATCTATAGCAATTGCCGTCAGAGCACTAACCGCGGTCTCTGATATGAGTCATATACGTTCAGTGCCTTCAATTGAACAAGGTAATCATCAATCCCATGCCATTGGCCTTGGGCAGATGAACTTACATGGCTATCTAGCGAGGGAAAAAATCCACTATGGTTCAGAAGAAGCGCTCGATTTTACGAATATCTACTTTTATACCGTGGCTTATCACGCACTAAGAACGTCCAACCAATTAGCAATTGAGCGTAAAGCTGCATTTAAAGGCTTTGAACATTCAGAATATGCCAATGGTCGTTATTTTGATAAATATATCAACGAAAATTGGTTGCCAAAAACCCAAACCGTTCAGGAATTATTCCGACGTTCGGGCATCGAAATACCTACTCAAGCGGATTGGCAATCACTGAAACAATCAGTAATAGAGCATGGTATTTATAATCAAAACTTGCAGGCAATTCCGCCGACAGGATCTATTTCCTATATTAATAATTCAACCTCAAGCATTCATCCAATTGTTTCTCGTATTGAGATCCGTAAAGAGGGGAAAATTGGTCGTGTTTACTATCCAGCACCTTTTATGACCAATGATAATCTTGAATATTATCAAGATGCTTATCAAATAGGACCTGAAAAAATCATTGATACCTACGCTGTTGCTACGCAACATGTCGATCAGGGGCTATCTCTTACACTGTTCTTTAAAGATGATGCAACAACTCGTGATATCAACCGAGCACAAATTTACGCATGGCGTAAAGGTATAAAAACCCTGTATTACATTCGCCTTCGCCAAACGGCACTTGAAGGCACTGAAGTTGATGGCTGTGTTTCATGTACGCTTTAAAAGGACAATGAGTATGACAAACCAAACAATATTAACCCCCGTTAAAGCGATCAATTGGAATCGTATTGAAGATGATAAAGATCTTGAAGTATGGAACCGCTTAACCACTAATTTTTGGTTACCTGAAAAGATCCCATTATCAAATGATACACCGTCGTGGAATACACTAACCAAGGCAGAACAACAGCTAACTATTCGTGTTTTTACTGGGCTGACACTGCTTGATACGATCCAAAATACTGTTGGTGCGCCTTGTTTAATGGAAGATGCCCTCACCCCTCATGAAGAGGCGGTATTATCAAATATCAGCTTTATGGAAGCTGTGCATGCACGCTCCTATAGCTCTATTTTTTCAACGCTTTGCTCGACTAGCGATGTCGATGATGCTTATCGATGGAGTGAAGAAAATCATGCGTTACAAAATAAAGCAAAAATCATTCTATCCTATTATTGTGACACCCATCCATTAAAGAAAAAAATAGCGAGTGTCTTTTTAGAATCTTTTCTTTTCTACTCAGGTTTTTATTTACCTATGTATTGGTCCAGTAGAGGGAAATTAACTAACACTGCCGATCTGATACGCTTAATTATTCGCGATGAAGCGATCCACGGTTACTATATTGGCTATAAATTTCAAAAATCATTATTAAATTATGATGAAAATACTCAGGCAGAAATTAAAGATTTTGCCTTCTCATTACTTTTTGATTTATATGAAAACGAAGTGAAATATACCCAAGAATTATATGACTCCGTAGGTTGGACCGAAGATGTCAAAAAATTCCTTCATTACAATGCTAATAAAGCATTAATGAATTTAGGTTATGAGGCATTATTCCCAGATGTGGTGACTGATGTCAGTCCTGCAATATTATCGGCACTTTCACCCGATGCAAATGAAAACCATGATTTCTTTTCCGGTTCAGGTTCTTCTTATGTCATAGGGAAAGCAGTCAGTACAGAAGATGATGACTGGGATTTTTAATCAATCAATTTAATTAACTGATTAGCTATAAACCCACTAAATGAAAACCAACCTTTTAGTGGGTTTATTAATGAATAAAAGCAACTTAACCAGCGCATCCGCTTACAAGTTTTACTGTTAAATTGATTGTTTTTAACATATTCATCAGGCAAACAAACGCTAAACTTTTTATTTTACCATTAAAATAGATAAATTTTATTTATGTGAATGGATTTTTTTTGAATTTTATAGCAACTTTATCCTAAAATTTAGCTAACCGTTATAATCAGCACTCTTCTAGTTTTGCTAGTCGTGATAATTCAATATTCATTTTTAGAATAAATTCAGTTTCAACAAAACGTTAGTTCATTTAATAATATTATTTACTCATCAATATTGAAGTGGCTAAAAATACCTATCTTCAAAATAATTCATCGCTATTCACTCCATTTTTTTGATTAATAGTCCTTAACCAAGGGTTGTCAGCTCCATTTATTATGCTAGGTTATATTGCTTGTTTGTTTTTCTAATAATTTTAAATGGAGTTATTTAATTTAAATCATAATTAATTAAATTCACCGTAAACATAATAGGAATATCTACCCTGAACATTTTCAACCAATAGTCGAAGTGAGTATTCATGCCTATCAATAGGCGATATAGATAAATACTTGAATGATTTGCTAATTGAAATAACGGGTAATTATTATATGCCAATAAAATTAGAAGTTAAAAATTTATATAAAATTTTTGGGGAACACCCTGATCAAGCCTTTAAGCTTTTAGAATCAGGAATGAGTAAAGATGACATCTTTGAAAAAACAGGCCTAACTGTCGGTGTTCAAGATGCCAATCTGGCCATTGAAGAAGGCGAAATCTTTGTTGTTATGGGGCTATCAGGCTCAGGAAAATCAACGTTGGTACGCCTTCTCAATCGCCTGATAGAGCCCACCAGCGGCCAAGTGCTCATTGATGGGGAAGATATTTCGAATATCTCCGATAAGGCGCTACGCCAAGTCCGACGTACTAAAATTAGTATGGTGTTTCAATCCTTTGCGTTAATGCCACATATGAATGTGCTCGATAATACCGCCTTTGGCATGGAACTTTCTGGTATGTCCAAAGAGCAACGCCATGAAAAAGCCATGGATGCACTTCGCCAAGTCAATCTTGAAAAATGGGCTGCATCTTATCCCGATGAACTTTCAGGTGGTATGAGACAACGCATCGGCCTCGCCCGCGCATTGGCTAATGATCCTGATATTTTGTTAATGGATGAAGCATTTTCTGCTCTCGACCCCCTGATCCGCACTGAAATGCAAGATGAGCTATTATCGCTACAAGGTGAGAAGCAACGTACGATTGTCTTTATCTCACATGATCTCGATGAAGCGATGCGTATTGGTGATCGTATTGCCATCATGCAAGGTGGAGTTGTGGTACAAACTGGCACACTAGATGAAATACTTAATAACCCTGCCAATGATTACGTTAAGACCTTTTTCCGCGGTGTCGATATTAGCCAAGTCTTTAGTGCTAAAGATATCGCACGAAGAAGACCAGATGCATTACTGCATATAGCCCCAGGCTTTGGCCCTCGCTCGGCACTGAAAGTGCTGAATGATGAGGATCGTAGTCATGGTTACTTAATTTCTCGAGGACACACTTTTGCGGGGGTGGTATCTGTCGAATCCCTCGAAAAAGCCTTGCGTGATAAACAAGGTATTGAAGCTGCCGTTATATCTACTTTAGAGCCAATTCAAGGGGATACGCCACTTAACGAAGTTATTTCGACTATTGCACAAGCCCCCTGCGCGGTTCCTGTCATCAATGAAAAAAATCGCTATCTTGGCGTGATATCCAAAGGAATGTTGTTACAGGCACTGGATAAGGAGACACCAAATGAGCAATAACACAAGCGAACATAAGACTGAACAACAAGATCCGTGGGCAGATACTCAAGCTGATGATGCACCACAACAAAACACCCCTGATACCGCAAGCGATCCTTGGGGTAGTGCGACGGATACCACAACACCGAGTGATGCCGGAAGTAGTGATTGGTTGAATGCCACGCCAACCGAAACAGTGACGCCTGAACATTTTAATATTATGGATCCCTTCCAGCACACGTTGATCCCGCTTGATTCATGGGTTACCCATGCAATTGATTGGATCGTACTGCATTTTCGCCCTATTTTTCAGGGGATCCGCGTACCTATTGATTTTATCCTTAGTGGGTTTGAACAATTTTTAACCTCTCTTCCATCACCTGTTGCTATTATTTTATTTGCATTAATTGCGTGGCAACTCGCTGGTCGAGTGATGGGTGTAGCAACTTTTGTTTCGATGATCATCATCGGTGCAATTGGCGCTTGGTCTGAGGCAATGGTGACACTCGCATTAGTACTGACAGCTCTACTATTCTGTTTGATAATAGGATTACCACTGGGAATATGGCTTGCACGCAGTGACAAAGCTGCTAGCGTCGTTAGGCCACTACTCGATGCCATGCAAACAACGCCTGCGTTTGTTTACTTAGTACCTATTGTAATGCTATTTGGGATTGGTAACGTGCCAGGGGTTGTCGTCACCATCATTTTTGCCTTACCGCCTATTATTCGATTAACCATTTTAGGTATTAAACAAGTCCCTGCTGATTTGATTGAGGCGGCTGAGTCATTCGGTGCTAGCCCGCGTCAATTGCTGTTCAAAGTGCAGCTACCATTAGCCATGCCAACCATTATGGCCGGCGTCAACCAGACCTTGATGCTAGCGCTTTCAATGGTGGTGATAGCATCCATGATCGCTGTTGGTGGTCTAGGACAAATGGTACTACGAGGTATAGGTCGCCTTGATATGGGATTAGCCTCTGTGGGTGGTGTCGGTATCGTGGTACTCGCCATTGTCCTTGACCGACTAACTCAATCTCTTGGGAAAAATACGCGCAGCAAAGTCGCTACGCGTTGGTATCAACAAGGCCCGATTGGCCTGATCACTCGCCCATTCTCTAAAAAATAAATTCATCCGATAGAGCCATTTATTGGCTCTTCGCTTGCCAAGGCAAGCCAAATGCGACAAATAGAGGTATCAATAATGAAAAAACCAATACTATTGGCAACTGCCCTGACAGCCTTACTTGCCGTTCCACTCGCTAATGCCGAAGATCTGCCAGGAAAAGGAGTCAAAGTCACTCCGGTACAAAGTACGATTAGCGAAGAAACCTTTCAAACCTTACTCGTCGCAAAAGCGCTTGAGAAACTAGGTTATGAAGTCGAACCCATCAAAGAAGTTGATTACAACGTCGCCTATGCATCAATTGCCAATGGCGATGCAACTTACTTAGCGGTTAGTTGGGTACCACTGCATGACGCACAATATAACGCAGCTGGGGGTGACAACGCTTTTTATCGCCAAGGTAATTATGTCGTCAATGCGGCTCAAGGTTATCTGATTGATAAAAAAACCGCAGACAAATATAACATTACCAATGTTGAACAATTAAAAGATCCCAAAATCGCCAAATTGTTTGATACTAACGGTAATGGTAAGGCTGACCTCACTGGTTGTAACCCTGGTTGGGGATGCGAAGCCGCAATCAACAATCATCTCAAAGCTTATGATTTAGAAAAAACGGTTGAGCATAATCAAGGAAACTATGCGGCAATGATGGCAGATACCATCACACGCTATAAAGAAGGTAAACCAATACTTTATTATACGTGGACACCATATTGGATCAGTGATGTGCTAAAACCAGGTCGTGATGTTGTTTGGCTAGAAGTGCCTTTCTCTTCAATGCCTAATGGTGAAAAAACCGATACAGCGTTACCTAATGGTAAAAACTATGGTTTCCCACCGAATACCATGCATATTGCAGCCAACAAAAAATGGGCAGCGGATAACCCTGCCGCAGCAAAATTGTTTGAAATCATGAAATTGCCAATTGCAGATATCAATGCTCAGAACTTGAGAATGCATAATGGTGAAGCATCACAAGCTGATATTCGCCGTCATACTGATGCATGGATCAAGGCGCATCAATCTACTTTTGATGGCTGGGTTGATGAAGCACGCAAAGCTGCTGAAAAATAAATTTATTTTCTTTATACCTAAAGCCACCCTAACCCGGTGGCTTTATTCATTAATTTCGATATTCATTATCAATAAAATCCCCCATCTTAATGATAAAAAAAGCCTATAATGACTGCCTAATCAATAATGAGTAGATAACACATGAATAAGGCACCACAAGCAGAATTAACGACAGGTCTAGTCGTTTTGATGGCTGTCGCAACAGGTTTAGTTGTTGCCAGTAACTACTATGCGCAACCCCTCCTTGAAACTATCGCCTCTCAATTTAATTTAACCACGAATATGGCAGGGTTTATTGTCACCGCAGCACAATTAGGCTATGCAGCGGGATTACTTTTTTTAGTCCCCCTTGGCGATATTTTTGAACGTAAGCGTCTTATTTTAACCATGACATCACTGTCTGCGATCGGTTTACTTATCACCGCATTATCAAACAATGTATGGCAAATTTTATTAGGCACAGCACTGACAGGATTATTCTCTGTTGTCGCACAAGTACTGATCCCAATGGCAGCCACTTTAGCCAAACCTAATCAAAGAGGAAAAGCTGTTGGTATCATTATGAGCGGGCTATTACTGGGGATTTTACTCGCTAGAACCGTCTCGGGCGCTGTTGCAATGGTAGGTGGATGGCGAGCCATCTATTGGGTTGCTTTTGGATTATTGTTCTTATTGATTATCGTGCTTGCCCTGAAGCTACCACGTTATCATCAAAAAACTAACCTCAATTATTTCCAACTTTTATTTTCAATTGTACGTTTGTTTTGCGGGACACCAGTACTTGCAGTTCGAGCATTACTTGGCGCGCTGGTTTTTGCCAACTTCGCCCTACTTTGGACTGCAATGGCATTCCTGCTTGCTACCCCACCTTTTAGTTATTCTGAAGGCACGATTGGCTTGTTTGGATTAGTGGGAGCGGCGGGTGCACTAATGGCATCTCAAGCAGGTCACTTAGTTGATAAGGGGAAAGGTAAGCGAGTCACCACCATTGGTTTAATTTTATTATTACTTTCATGGGCACCAATCGGCTTTGCAAAAGAGTCACTGATTGCCTTCATTATTGGTGTATTAATACTTGATCTTGCTGTGCAAGCGGTACACGTTACTAACCAAAGCACCTTATATCGTATTTTACCTGAAGCCCGTAATCGCATAACCGCAGGTTATATGACCAGCTATTTTATAGGCGGAGCACTAGGCTCATTACTTTCGGGCTATGCTTACGAAAAAGCAGGATGGGAAGGTGTCGCTGCTTCTGGTGCCATTTTGTCTGTAGTTAGTCTGATTATTTGGGCAATTGGCATCCGCTTTGACCCCACCATATACTCATCAGATGAATAACAAATCTATTATTGAGAGTGGCTATTATTAGCCACCTTCAATTATTTAATATAAAAATCATCAGATAACGTAATATATTTCAACTTAGCCGCCCCCTAAAATATCTAATTCCCCCTCATCCTCTGAGCATCAAATCACAATTTTTTCAAGATGGTTTAATTTTGTAATAGTTGCATAGGCAAAAGTCATCAAATGACACAGTTAAACAAACGATATGCCTTAACATAAAGTTACAATATCATTTATATGAGTTACTATTATAAGGTTACATAGTAAGCAGCGATTTAGCGCTGATGAGATTATACTTACTGAATAGATGAAAGCGTTACAAATACCCAAAAAGTGCAACTACTTAAGTAGTTATACATTCTAATTACATGATTTTATTTTGTTTTACTCCATAATTATCCATTAGCAAAATAAATCAACGCTATGATTTTATTGAAATAAAACAAATTAAAAAGCAAAAACACCTAATTACGCTATACTAACCTAAGTAAATTACATTCATAAAATTTATGAATTATGTATCATTATCAAAATAAATTTGATGGTATCAATTAACTACAATTGCTAATTTTGTCTTTTGATATACCATTTAGATGGTTGATGACAGTTGTAATCTTACCAACTGAAACTAATAAGGTATCCAAATAATGGAAAGTTCATTTACTCCGACAGAAGAGCTGCTAAATGCTCGTGTCGCACAGCAAGATTCACATAATAACCCAATACCCTATCAGGAGATCCTTCTGACTCGCCTATGTATGCACGTTCATGGCAAGTTACTTGAGTCTCGTAACAATATGCTCAAGGCCCAAGGAATTAACGAAACCCTCTTTATGGCATTGATGATCCTTGATACAAAAGATAGCCGTAGTATTCAACCTTCTGAGCTGAGCGCTGCTTTGGGTTCCTCACGCACAAATGCGACTCGCATCGCCGATGAACTTGAAAAAAATGGTTGGATTGAACGCAAAGAAAGCCATAACGATCGCCGTTGCTTACATCTCCACCTTACAGAAAAAGGCTCGCAGTTTTTAGGTGGGCTCTTACCACCTCAACATGCGGCTTTAAAAGATATCTGGTCTGTACTTGATATTGACGAACAGCAACAGCTAAATAAATTGATGCGTAAGTTACTTATAAAGCTGGATACAGTAAGAGATTATACTAAGTCATAATAACCTCTATATTAGTGTGGATAATGTATTTGAGTCATTTATAATCCGAAAGGCGAAAAAAGACTTTTCTGTCTAAAAGATTTCGTTATCCTTTCTACCTTGTGCTTACGATATTCCAACAAGCAAACCTATCAATTGTCGTCCCAGTTTCCAGTGGTTAGCGTTAACTACTGGGAACATTCGTGATTAAAAATGCCCATAAGCGGAGAAACACTAGTATGAGTGCCCACGAGGAAATGCAAACCACACAACAGCCTCAGCGCAATAAAAAGAAACAACGTAGAAGCGCCCTAGCACTTCTCACACTATTATTTGTCGCTATTGGCATTGGCTGGGCAGCTTATTGGTTCTTTGTTCTGCGTCATTACGAATCAACAGATAATGCTTATGTCGCAGGTAATCAGGTACAAATACAGTCACAAATCGCCGGTAGTGTGATGACCGTCAATGTAGATAATACTGATTTTGTAAAAAGTGGTACCATTCTCGTTGAATTAGACCCTAGAGATGCTCAACTCGCCTTAGAAAAAGCGAAAACGACTTTAGCTAACAGCGTACGCCAATCCCACCAGCAGATCGTTAATAGCCGTCAATACCAAGCTAATATTAATATGAAACGCTCTGAACTGGTGAGATTACAAAATGACTTAAAACGCCGAGAAGTCCTTGGTAGCAGCAATTTAATTGGTAAAGAAGAGCTACAACACGCGCGCGAAGCCGTTGTCAGTGCAAAAGCAGCTTTAGATGTCGCTATTGAGCAATTAAATGCAAACAATGCTATTGTGCTGGATACGCCATTATCTAAACAACCTGCCGTTGAACAAGCTGCAACAGAAGTTAGAAATGCATGGCTCGCACTGCAACGAACAAAAATAGTCAGTCCTGTCGATGGTTATGTTTCACGGCGTAGCGTTCAAGTCGGCTCACAAATCACCACAGCAACCCCCCTTATGGCAATCGTTCCTTCGCAAGGTATGTGGATTGATGCAAATTTCAAAGAAACTCAACTTGCCGATATGCGTATAGGCCAACCAGCCAAAGTAACAACCGATTTTTATGGTAAAGACATTGTGTTTAATGGCACGGTCGTAGGTTTGGATATGGGAACGGGAAGTGCGTTCTCTTTACTTCCAGCACAAAATGCAACAGGTAACTGGATCAAAGTGGTACAACGTCTACCGGTTCGTGTCGCGTTAGAGCCTACTCAGTTAGAACAGTATCCATTACGCTTAGGTTTATCCACTGAAGTCACTGTAGATACCCTCAATAAAGATGGCAAAGTACTCGCAAAAGGTATGCGTGAAGCCCCCGCTTATCACACATCTGCACTCGCTATTGATATGTCTCCTGCGGACAAAATAGTTACTGAGATTATTAATAGTAACTCTGGAAACAATTAATCTGAGGTGAACGTGACTAAAGCACCTTTAACAGGTTCTAAACTTGCATGGATGACTATCGCGCTTTCACTCGCCACATTTATGCAAGTCTTAGATTCAACCATTGCGAACGTTGCTATACCAACTATCGCAGGGAATCTAGGCTCTTCAATTACTCAGGGAACTTGGGTGATCACTTCCTTTGGTGTGGCAAATGCCATTTCAATTCCAGTGACGGGTTGGCTTGCACGCCGCATCGGTGAAGTTAGGCTATTTTTATGGTCTACAGGACTGTTTGCCCTAACCTCATGGCTATGTGGTATTTCAAACAGCTTAGAAATGCTGATCCTGTTCCGTGTTCTGCAAGGTTTGGTGGCTGGGCCTCTGATCCCATTGTCTCAAAGTTTGTTGCTAAACAACTATCCACCACAAAAACGCAATATGGCGTTAGCCCTGTGGTCAATGACCATTGTTGTTGCACCTATTTGTGGTCCAATTCTTGGCGGCTATATCAGTGATAACTACCATTGGGGCTGGATATTCTTTATCAACGTACCTTTTAGTATTGCCATCATTTTTGCCATTATGCAGACACTCAAAGGCCGTGAAACCAAAATCTCGATTAACCCTATTGATACCGTTGGCCTAGTGTTACTCGTGGTCGGTATTGGGGCTTTGCAGATTATGTTAGATCAGGGCAAAGAACTCGATTGGTTTAATTCTACCGAGATCATTGTACTTACGGTGATAGCGGTTGTCGCCATAGCCTTCTTAGTGGTCTGGGAGCTAACCGATGATCATCCCGTCATTGATCTATCACTTTTTAAGGAACGTAACTTTACTATCGGCTGCCTTGCATTAAGCCTCGCTTACATGCTCTATTTTGGCACCATCGTTCTGATCCCCCAGCTATTACAATCTGTCTATGGTTACACCGCGACATGGGCCGGACTCGCCTCTGCCCCCGTTGGTTTGCTTCCTTTGCTGATCACTCCAATAATCGGTCGATTTGGTAACCGTATCGACATGCGTTACCTCGTGACATTCAGCTTTATTATTTATGCTCTCTGCTATTATTGGCGCGCCTATACTTTTGAGCCAGGTATGAGCTTTGCCGCCGCGGCTTGGCCTCAGTTCGTACAAGGATTGGCAATCGCATGCTTCTTTATGCCGTTAACCACCATTACTTTGTCGGGACTTCCTCCAGAAAAAATGGCTTCTGCTTCCAGCTTATCTAATTTTACGCGAACGCTCGCTGGGGCTATTGGTACATCGATTACCACCACCATGTGGACGCAACGAGAAGCCATGCATCATGAAGTGTTGACTGAATTCATCAACCCTTACAATGTCAATTCACAACACATGTACAGCGACCTTGCACAAATGGGGATGAATGATATTCAAAGTGCAGCCTTCCTTGCTAAGAGCATTACCGATCAAGGATTAATTATTTCAGCTAATGAAATTTTTTGGTTGTCGGCGGGGATCTTTATCTTACTAATGGTCATTATTTGGTTTGCCAAACCGCCATTTGGAGCGGGAGCCAAAAGTGATGGCGGCGGCGCGCACTAACGCCTAATAACAAAAACGGCACATTAAACAGTAGGTTTTCTACTTTTAATGTGCCGTTACGATCCATTACTCTACATCATATTGAAACGATGAACGGAGTATTATACCTTATTTATTTGGCTTTATTCTGTTGCCACCATTGCGCTAACATAATACCTGTAGCGACAGAAACATTGAGACTCTCAACCTTACCTGTCCCACCAATATATAAGCTCATATCCCCCTCGTCCCACACGCTATCACTCAACCCATCGCGCTCTTGACCTAACACCAGTACCATTTTTTCAGGTAATTGAGCTTTAGCAATGTCTTGACTGCCTTTATGACTTGATGTGGTAACAATAGTATAGCCCGCTTGGCGGAAGTGATTTAATGTTGCGCTTAGCCCATCTGCATCAATAGCTTTGATATGCTCAGCGCCACCTTCAGCTGTACGAATGGCTGCACCAGACTCCAGCATACCTGCATCTTGTAAAATCACACCTTGGATCCCAAAATGAGCGCAGCTACGCATGATGCCACCTAAATTATGTGGGTTACCCACATCTTCTAGTGCCAAGACACAATCTTTTGCAGGAGCTTGTTCCAAATAAGTTTCAACACTCATCCCACCGCGTTTTTTAATCAAGAAACAAACACCACCATGATGTTCGGTTCCCGATGCCTTCGTCAGTTCTTCATCATCAACAACATGATAAGCTTTACGATTTGCTGCCATCCATTTTAATGCATCACGAAAACGTGGAGTGACTGATTGCAGAAACCACGCTCGCACAATAGCATCAGGACGATTTTTAAACATGGCCTGACACGCATTTTCACCATAAATACGCGTTTCTTCTAAACGTTGCTTACGCAATTGCTCAGGGTCAATTTGGCTTTTACCTGAAATACCGCCATGATCATTAACCAGCTCATCAGTATTTGGCTTCGAAACTGTACGCCAAGCAGAACGCTCACGTGGTGGCTGACTTCTTCTATCATCGGGGCGACCTGAACGCTCATTGCGGCGGCCACCATCACGTTTATCGTTACCGCGTCGATTATCTTGCTGACGTTTGCCTTTATGTTGCCCGTCATTTTGATCTTCACTACGGACATACATCACTTTTACTTTACCGTTCTTACCACTAAAATCATTTGAGTCGTTCATTGTTATCCCCTACAAAGCTATGGCGCGAAGATTACATGATGTTGCCGAGCTACGCCACTGATTCACGCATTATTGCACCGAAAAGATCCTGAATATACCTCTATCACCATTCATTGGATTTACGTACAATACGCGCTCTATTTTCATCAACACCAAAACTTGTGCCAATCATGACCCCGAACGCCGTTTATGCTCTACGTCAACAACGCCTACTACTATCAACTAAACCTTTTAAAGCAAGAGGTTGTCGAGTTAAACGCTGCCAGTACTGTTTATTGCCTACACCACAGTGCCTTTGCCAGCATATAGTCCCTACCGAAGCAAAAAGCCAATTTTGCTTGATCATGTTCGATGGTGAAGTCTTTAAACCAAGTAATACCGGTAAATTGATTGCAGATGTCATGCCAGACACTTTAGCTTTTCAATGGTCGAGAACTGAACCCGATTCGCGATTACTTGCAGTTTTACAAGATCCAACTCGACAGCCTTATCTCATTTTTCCCGAAAGTTACGCCCAATCTGGACGGAAAGTGGTTAATCAACCGACTATCTCTGACAAACCCCCATTATTTATTCTATTAGATGGTACATGGCCAGAGGCACGTAAAATGTTTCGTAAAAGCCCTTATCTCGATAATATCCCTGTACTTTCTATTAACACCAAAGCAAGAACAGATTACTTACTGCGTACTCCATCAAAGGAAGAACAACACTGTACTGCCGAAGTGGCTGCAACCCTCTTAGAACTTGCCGGCGATACATTGGCCTCTCAACAACTCTTTAGTCATTTCAATCTATTTAGAGACAAGTATCTAGAAGGTAAACCGCACCACCCGTTGGCTCAAATGCGACAAGCTGAAAAACAGTTAACTCATTGTGAGTAGCGTATCAATGCGATTTTCCATAACTATCGTGATAAATATGCAATTTTAAGATAATCAACAATAGAAAACGTGAACATCATTAGATAATTCCACTGATAAACTGGCACAACTAGAGAGATACGGCATAGTATACTCGTCATACTTCAAGATGCAGCGGTGTTGACTGTGCTCAGCTAGCCGAGTCACATAACCTATATATGCTCTTCATCCACCTGCATCTGAAATAAATTAGAGGATATATCTCACAATATTGATAGGGCGGTATGTTCGCTCACCAAAGCAAAAGGTGATCTACCATGGGTTTAGTGAGTCAGTTAGAGTCTTTATTTAGACCAAAATCAATTGCGGTCATTGGTGCATCAGAAGATCCAAACCGAGCAGGCTCGGTAATGATGAAAAATTTATTAACCAGTGGCTTCAAAGGACCAATACTCCCCGTTAACCCAAACCGTAGCTCTATTCTTGGGGTACTCGCTTATCCAAGTATAGATAAATTACCGTTAAAACCTGATTTGGCTGTAATTTGTACCCATCATGCCAAAAACCCAGAGTGCTTAAGGCAACTAGGCGAATATGGCTGTAAAGTAGTGATTATTTTATCATCGCCCTCAATTCAATTTGCTGAACTCAAAAAAATTGCTCATCAATATCAAATTAGGCTGTTAGGCCCAAATAGCCTAGGTATCTTAGCACCATGGCAAGGCTTAAATGCGAGCTTCTCACCAATCCCTATCTTAAAAGGTAAATTGGCTTTTATTTCTCAATCAGCGGCAGTGTCTAATACCGTTTTAGATTGGGCTCGCCATCGTGAAATCGGTTTTTCCTACTTTATTGCACTTGGTGATCGTATCGATATTGATATCGACGATCTTTTGGATTACCTCGCGCGCGATAGTAAAACGAGTGCCATTTTGCTCTATCTTGAAAGCATTAGTGATGCACGGCGCTTCCTTTCTGCTTCACGCAGCGCATCGCGCAATAAACCTATATTAGTAGTTAAAAGTGGTCGAACCCGTAAAGCACAACAGTTACTTGGCGAAAAACCAAGCTTAGATGCGGCCTATGATGCCGCCATTCAGAGAGCCGGCCTTCTGCGAGTTCAAGATACTCATGAAATGTTTTCAGCTGTTGAAACATTGAGCCACATGACCCCCTTAAGAGGTGAACGCTTATCAATCATCAGTAATGGTGCCGCACCCGCTGCGATGGCTCTCGATGAATTATTACAACGCAATGGTAAGCTCGCAACTTTAGGCCAAGAAACGCAGACCGAACTTAGCGCCCTTCTGCCCCTCGATCTATCAACACAAAACCCTATTGATTTAGGCGATGATGCAACACTTGATCGCTACATTAGCGTATTAAATAAAATGCTAGATAGCCATGATCATGATGCGCTATTACTCATTTATACGCCAAGTGCCATCACCGAAAGTAAAGGCATGGCTGAAAAAATCATTAAAACCATTAAACAGCACCCAAGAGGGAAATGGCTAACAATACTCACTAACTGGTGTGGCGAATACTCATCACAAACCTCACGCCGTTTATTTAGTGAAGCAGGTATTCCAACTTACCGTACACCAGAAGGTGCTATAACTGCTTATATGCATATGGTTGAGTATCGTAGGAACCAAAAACAGTTAAAAGAAACCCCCGCTCTGCCTATCGGTATTACAGCGAATACTCAACAAGCACATGATTACATTCAACAAGCATTGCAAAATAACAATTTGCATTTAGATACCCATGAAGTTCAACCAATTTTGCAAGCTTATGGGCTGAACAGTTTACCAACTTGGATCGCCCATTCTAGCGATGAAGCGATTGAGATAGCAGAAAAAATCGGTTATCCCGTCGCATTGAAGTTACGTTCTCCTGATATCGTGCATAAATCAGAAGTACAAGGGGTTATGCTCTATTTACGTAATGCTAAAGAGGTTGGTGAAGCCGCTAAGGCGATTATTGACCGTGTATCAACGAATTTCCCTCAGGCAAGGGTCGAGGGCTTACTGGTTCAAAGTATGGCTAACCGAGCTGGTGCTCAAGAACTGCGCATTGCCGTTGAACTGGATCCTATATTTGGACCGTTAATTATGCTTGGTGAAGGCGGTATCGAATGGCAACAAGAAAGCCAAGCCGCTGTTGCTTTACCACCATTAAATTTAGCCTTAGCTCGCTATTTAGTGATTCAAGCTATTAAAGGCTATAAAATAAAATCACGCAGTGCGCTAGCGCCTTTAAATATCCCAGGACTCGCAAGCTTATTAGTGAGAGTTTCCAATTTAATTATTGATTGCCCAAATATTTCTCGGCTTGATATCCATCCGCTACTCGCTTCAGGTGACGAATTTACTCTACTTGATGTCTCAATGTCATTGTCACCAAACCAAGAGGATCCAAAATCAAGACTCGCGATCCGCCCCTATCCAAGTGAATTAGAAGAAACGATCAGTTTAAAAGATGACTTAACTTGCCTACTACGCCCTATCTTGCCTGAAGACGAACCTCTCCTAAAATCATTTATCGAACGGGTCACAAAAGAAGATCTTTATTATCGTTATTTTAGTGAAATCAGTGAGTTTACACATGATGATCTCGCGAATATGACGCAGATTGACTATGACCGTGAAATGGCCTTTGTCGCCGTTAAGAATCAAGACTCTGAGCCTGAAATTATCGGTGTCACTCGTGCAATGGCAGATCCTGATAATCAAGAGGCAGAATTTGCGGTTCTTGTTCGCTCAGATATGAAAGGACTTACACTTGGTTACCAATTAATGAACAAGCTACTAAACTATACTCGCTCACACGGGATCAAAAAGCTGAGCGCGATTACAATGCCAGAAAACCGTAATATGATCAGCCTAGCCAAAAAATTAGGATTCGAAATTGATGTGCAGTTTGAAGATGGTGTCGTAAACTTAACCTTACACTTATGAGCAATCAGTGTAATAACCTTGTACAACAATTAAACAGAAATTTAATTTATTCTAAATGGTTTGGCTAAATATGCTATCATCGACGGATCATTCGCTCACTTATACTCTAAATAATTCGAGGTGCAGCTAGGCGAAAAATGAATGAGACGCTAGGAACACAGAAAATGATGTGACTGGCGCGAATGAGCGAAGCTCAACAAACGCTGCAACTTGAAGCATGATGAGTATATATACTTAAAGCGAGTTGCGATTAGACCTAACAAGAGAAATTCACACTGTGATGTTGTCAAAATTAAAACAAGCAAAACATCAACAATACTTGGCAAATTTGCCTAAGCTGACACAATCGATTGCTGATGTTAAAACGCTATATAAGACAGAAGATTTTCGTGATGCTTTGCTTAAGCAAATATCCGTTGCTCAGCATTACATCTACATCACTGCGTTATATTTAGAGCAAGATGATGCAGGTAAAGACATACTTCATGCCCTCTATGCGGCGAAGCAAGCAAATCCATCATTAGAGGTAAAAATACTGGTTGATTGGCACCGTGCACAACGTGGCAGAATCGGTGCTGCTGCGAATTCTACCAATGCAGATTGGTACTACGACGTAGCACAACAGTACCCTGAAATCGATATCCCTGTTTATGGTATTCCAGTCAATACACGAGAAGCGCTAGGGGTATTGCACCTCAAAGGTTTTCTTTTTGATGATACTTTATTATACAGTGGAGCAAGTATTAATGATGTGTACTTGCAGCGCCATGAAAAGTACCGTTACGATAGATATCAACTGATTAAAAATGAGCAGCTAACTGCGTCAATGAAAGCTTTTATTGATGATACGTTATTAAAAGCAGACGCGGTACAGTTACTCAACATTGCTAATCGACCTAAAACGGCTGAATTCAAGAATATCATTAAACAATTTCGCCTCACACTTAGGGGCGGCTCATATCGCTTTGTCGGTAATGCATCAAATCATGAATTAGCAGTCACACCTTTGGTGGGTTTAGGTAAAAAGAATGACTTAAACCGAACTATTACCCATTTGATGGGGTCGACACAAAGTAAGCTCACAATTTGCACCCCTTATTTTAACCTTCCTGCGGTATTAGTAAGGGTGATTAGTCGATTACTGCGTGAAGGTAAAAAGATCGAAATTATTATTGGCGATAAAACAGCCAACGATTTCTATATTCCACCTGAAGAGCCATTTAAAATTATTGGCGCCTTACCTTATCTGTATGAAATCAATTTACGCAGATTTGTTAGTCGCCTACAAAAATTTATTGATAGCCAACAGCTCACCATTCGCTTGTGGAAAGATGGTGATAATACCTATCACCTAAAGGGTATGTGGGTAGATAACCAATGGCAGCTTATTACTGGTAATAATTTAAATCCACGCGCTTGGGGGCTAGACCTCGAAAATGCGGTATTGATCCACGATCCTAATCAGGAAATGCAGGAACAACGCCAACATGAGCTCGAATGTATTCGTACTCATACTAAAGTGGTTAATCATTATCGTGAGCTAGATAGCATTCAAACCTATCCTGTCAAAGTGAAAAAACTGATCCGCCGACTAAGACGAATCAGAGTTGATCGGTTAATCAGCCGTATCTTATAGAGCATTTATAAAGCACCACTTATGTGGTGTTTTTTTTATCTATCTTTATTCAACAAAATACATATGAAACTACCCAAAAAGCTATTCACATATTCATTCATTGGATTAGCACTCATAACAACTGGCTGTACAGGCTTCCATTGGTCAAACGATAATTGGACAGGCCAAGACAAAGCACAACATTTTGCATTTTCAGCTGCAATGGCTATGGCTGGTAATGCCTATGCAGATAGACAAAATTGGCAACACCGGGAAGCTGCGCAGTTTGGTATTTTATTGTCAGTTTCTTTAGGTGCAGCCAAAGAGCTGTATGATAGTAGACCAGAAGGTACTGGATGGAGTTGGCATGACTTTGCTTATGATGTTGCCGGTGCCGTCGCGGGGTATAGCCTGTATAACACAATGAAATAGCTATCTCTTTATAGCTTTACCACACTTTATCTCACCAAATCACTTCTCACAAAGAGCTAAAATATTTCTTTCCAAGCGCAAAAAAGCCACCCAATGGATGGCTTCTTCACTAATTTAATGTCTGGCAGTTCCCTACTCTCACATGGGGAGACCCCACACTACCATCGGCGCTACGGCGTTTCACTGCTGAGTTCGGCATGGGGTCAGGTGGGACCACCGCGCTAT